>JAWAJM010000052.1:0-5019 GCA_038996625.1 Candidatus Aenigmatarchaeota archaeon | reverse complement strand
AGAAGCAAACATGCCAAGACAGGATATAGATAATATTGTAGGAAAACCAACTAACTGTGGATTTTTTATAAAGTGGTCGGAAGTAAGATTTGACCATGAATTAATCCTTTTTGATAGTTTTAATCTTCAAGTTTTGCACAAGAGAACAAAAGCACCTATAAGTGGTAAATACAAAGTAATTACATACGGAGGTTAAAAAAGGTTGAAGATACAGTAATAGAAGGTACATTGAATGGTTGCACTGAAATGTGATGGAATCGTACGAATAGTTTAGAGGATGCAGAGGTAAGGGTGAATATATGTATAGACATGAGATAAGTGGTATTATTGAAGAGATTACTAAATGTTTAGATTTAGGAGTAAAAAAGACATGGCTAAATCTAAGACTAATAAAATAGGTTCATTATCGGAAGGTTCATATTTGGAGAATGCAGGAGAAAAAAGCATAATACCCTATAAAGAATTAAAATTACAAGAAATTTTTTATTCCCATAATGGTAAGATTTCAGATAAGTGGGAACTCTACATAGATGTATATGAAGGTATCTTTAGAACATATAGAGATCAGGCTAATATTATTTTAGAAATAGGTGTTCAAAACGGAGGGTCATTGGAAATATGGGCTAAATATTTCCATAGAGCAACTCACATCATAGGTTGTGATATAGATCCGAAATCTAAAGAGCTACAATTTGATGATAACAGAATCAAAGTAATAAACGCTGACGCCACAAGTAAGGAATTTATAGAAGAGCTGAAATTGATCATAGGTGATAAAAAAATTGATATAATAATAGATGATGGGTTTCATACTGCGCAAGATATAATAAGAAGCTTTTGTAATCTCTTTCATTTACTTTCAGATGGAGGGCTCTATATAATAGAAGATTTGTATACTTCTTACTGGAATACCTTTAACGGGGGTTTATTTGAACCAACTTCAGCACTAAGCTTCTTCAAAAGATTGGTAGATGTAGTAAATTGGGAGAGCTGGAGTTTGTTGGGACGTAGAACTGATGTATTAAGGCCATTTATGGATGTTTATGGTATAGAAATTTCAGATATACAATTATCTCATATACACTCAATTGAATTTTACAATTCACTATGCATAATAAGGAAACAGAAACCAGATAGAAATAAGTTGGGAAGGAGGATTATAGTTGGCAATCAAGAAACTATAACTAAATCTCTTAAAGATTTGAATGGTAAGAATATGAACGATTTTATTTTTCCTCAAGATATAAAGAATACACTGCACCTAGACCCATACTATCTTGTAAAGACAAATACAAGTCTTGAGCAAGAATTAAAAACTCTCATAGCCCATCTCGAGAATTTAACCTCAGAAAGACAAAAACTCCTGGAAGAGATAGCAAGGAAAGAAGAGGAGAAAAACATCCTTCAAAGAGAAGTGGAAACGCTCTCTGCTGAAAAGGGTAGGTTGATCTTTATGTTATATAAATTGACAAATAGACCTAATGCTTTTGAAAAAATGGTTATGAAATATTATTCAAAAGTGAAAAAGCTATTTAGGAAATGGAGGGGATAACATGATAAAGTCCAATATAACTAAATCAGCAACAAGTTGTGTGTATGGCTTTGTAGATTCTACGGATGAGAAGGATATAAATGTTTGGATACTTAACTTTGATGAAGGAGTAAATGAGGTAGAAGTTTATATAGGCGGTGTTAAGGTTATAGAAAAGAGGCAAACTTACAGAGACCTGATATAGGTAATATAATTGAAAAAGTTACTCATCGTGGATCTTTTGTATCTTGGAGAGAAGTAAAATAAATACTGAAATGTTATCTTCTACTAGATTTAAATTAGAAATTCGACACAGTATAACTAAAACAGCTCTATCTAGGCAACATATAATGAATAGTGCTGGCAAAATTGGTAGGAAAGAAAAATTAAAACGAGATAAAAAAATTTGCGAGTCTAAAAATTCTGAAGACTTTATTAACATAATCAAAAATTGCGATTCAGAGGATTATAAAGAAACTGAAGCTTTGTCCATAAAAATAAACCTGTTTAAACTTAATGCCTGGAAGGGGGAGTAGGACTAGTATGTTTTGCTCACTATGATAGGGATGATTTATTAGACGATTGTGTTAAAAATTATATCAGTAGCCTTCGAAGTTTTGGGTATGATATCGTTTTTGTGACTATCTCAAATATTGATATGGAAAGAAATTATAACTTTATGAAGGAAAACTGTGCAATGAGTATAACAGAAAATATAGGTTATGACTTCTATTCTTATGCTTTGTTTTGCACCCTGTTAAGAACCCACTTAAATTTGTATGATACTTTAATTTTTCCAAACGATAGTGAATGCTTAATATCTAAAGAGTTTTTACACATTTTTTTACGAAACCTTAATTACAAATTATTTGAGCAAAATATTGACTGAGTCGGAGTATAAAGTAGTTGTGAAAGAGCTTATCATATTCAGTCTTGCTTTCTGGCTTTTAAAATATCTGAAAATATACTAAGATTCATGGACAAATATGTAAGGAATATTTCAGTTCAAAACAACAAGGAAAACATAATCAATTATTATGAAGTAGGTTTAACACAGAAACTACTACAAGCTAAATTTAAAGTAGGGGCTGTTTATGAATAGGGGAATTTAGTTATAGCACTTAAGGATAATCATCCTTATTATGAACATGCTAGGAAACATTATGCGAATCTATCACTTTTTTTTCTGGGATATACTAACAAATTTAGATTTTTCATTTATTAAAAGAGAGTTATTGGTGAAGAATCTATCCAAGATAGTTAATATAAACTTATGGAAAAGTTTGAGTCTTAGTAAAGGAAATCTCAACTTTATAAAAGCAATAGAAAATAACATCAAGAGGTTGTCAAATGAAAATAGTGTATGCTGAGGAAAATGAATTTCAATCTATTAATTGCACTTTATGTGGAGATACCCACGCTAAGAAGAAAATTTTAAATATACACTCGGGAGATAAAATTTTTGATTTGTTCCTTTGTGACAACTGCAAGGCTTATTTTTATCATCCCTTTGAGCCACCAAAATATGATAGTAAAGGAGAGAATGAAGAATCAAGAATTTCTCTTTTTAGATATAATGTAGAATTTGCAACTGATTATTTTTTGACTATTTTTCCGCTCATGGTGATTGAAAATTATCTAAAAGATCTTAAGAAAAAAGAAGGTAAAATCAAATTTTTAGATGTTGGTAGCGGTGTTGGTATCGGATTATTATATGCTAAATATTATTTTGATTTTGAGTCCTTTGGTATCGAGCCAGCAAAATATGGTAAACTAGTGGAACATTTCTTAAATGTGCCCATATTCTCTGGATACTTAGAAGATTTTACAAGTAACGAGAGATTTCATATAATAACCTGCATGCAAGTAATAGAACATATAAAAGACCCTGTAAGATTTCTAAAGAAATTGAAGGACTTATTGAAAGAAAATGGAATTTTAATAATGACTACACCGCATTCTGAGCGTGTTTATTTTGAACACGGGATTGCTTTACCCACATTATCACCTGGTCAACACGTAATAATATACAACGAGACATCAATGGCTTATTTACTTGAACAGGCAGGTTTTAGAAATTACAAAATTTTGAGAGATATAGGAGGTGATTTACTTATATTTGCATTTAATGACTCATCTCAAGATGGTAATATACTTGAAAAAGATATTTTTAATTCTCTTTTTGCTTCAAAAAAGTTTATTGAGATTTCAGAATCCATCTTATCTAACTTAGAGAAAAAAATTAGTAATCCTTTTTATGTTGGTCTTCTATATAGACTTTTCAAATATCATATAGGACTGGGAAACTATATCAAAGCATTTAGTTTGATATTTGACGTAAGATATGAGATACTTTTAGATCCTAAAAAACTTTCAATGGTAAATAATTTAAACAATATAAACACCCTGGAAGAATGGGGCATGTTTTTTATATATTCCTATCATTGCTTTTTATATTATTATGCAATGCTTAAGTTAAATTTCTTTTCAAATATTCCCGAGGCTATTCAATATTTTAGTATATCTTCTAAATTATGCGAGGCGTGGCTCATTAAGGGATTTTCTGCAGACATTGAATCTAAGGAAATTTACTACCGCAGTGTATTTCATGAAGCATATGCCCTTTATCGTAACGGAGAGTATGATAAGGCTTATGAAAAGCTAAGGCATTTTATTTCATTTTCATCAAATGAACCAAGCTACATTAAATTGAAGCCACCGCAAGATTTGATATTTAGAGCTGAAGAACTGATAAAAAATATCCGAAATCTTTGAAATCTGAGAGGTGCAAAATGAATGTAAATGCAATTGAGACAGAAAAAGAAACCCATCGAGTGGAGTTAGAGGCTTGTATAAGTTTTATATTTAAGGCCTTGCTCAAAAGGGACATAGATCCTACAACCGAGACTTATTATAAATTTTGTGTAAAACATAAATTCATATTCTATAATTAAATATGTTTAATAAATTTTTCTTAGTACTTGTGAAATTATTCTCAAGTTTGGCTCCCTTCTTTTCATTTTTTTAAGTTTACTACTCTTGTATTTTCTCCAAGCCCGAATCTAAAAGCAAATAACTGCCTAATCTTATACAACCAGGACACAAGCCTGGAATCCGGCTTGTTTAGCCAAAAGACAAAGACCTTTTGCATGCGATTATCTTCTCTTATTTCGGTGTGATAGGCATCCATGAAGAGGGCAAATAACTGTTCTGTGAGAGGTCTTGTTCTGAAGTATTCTAATCTTTCTACGAGGAACTCAAGGAGGCCCTCAAGGACGGAAGATGAAAAGAGGATTTGGAGTTGATGTTTAATCTTTTCCAGCAAGGTGGAAGTAGTGCAGGTCTAAAGGAGTAAGCTTAAGCATATGCGAGGAATTTTGAGGTTAAGTTTTCCGAAATAGGTGGTAAGGGTTCGAAAGTAGAAGCCGTTCTTTTGTTAATCTTGATTTTTGGAGAGGGAGAGTTCTCTTTGCATGGCCATAAGGGAG
>JAWAJM010000051.1:0-5084 GCA_038996625.1 Candidatus Aenigmatarchaeota archaeon | reverse complement strand
ATACTCTTTTTTGAAGCTACAGGAAAGCTGCTAAAATGAAGATATACAACTTCACATCCTCTTTTCATTAAAAAATAACTTGCAACTGCAGAATCTATACCACCAGAAATTAAGGATATGATTTTACCAGAAGTTGAAATTGGTAATCCGCCTAAACCTTTAATATTAGTGGTATAAACAAAAGTACCAATCTTCCTAATATCAAAATTTATTTCTACGTCTGGATTCTCTAAATTTACTTTTCTTTTAACAAAACTACCTAAATATGCTTCTAATTCTTTACTTTTGTAATTAAGTTCAATACCTTTATTAACTCTAATTGCAAAAGTTTTTCCTTCAGGAATTAGATTTTCATAATTTTTTGAAATAAATTCTGCCAAATCTTCTTTATTAGTTGTTGATAAGTAGATAGCTGGAGAAAAAGATTGTATCCCAAAAATGTTACTTAATATTTTCAAACATTCTTCAATTTTTTCTGTAAATAAAAAAATCCTTCCTCTCTCAGTTTTAATTTTTGCTTCTATTTTGTTTTTATTTAAATGCTTAGCTATATTTCCCAGTAGCTTTCTTTCATAAATTCTGAAAACATTTTCAGATTTAATGAAAATTTCACTATATCTTATGATTATAGAATTTGTAATCATAATTGATATATTGTTTCTAAAAAATATTTCGATAATAGGTTTGTAGAGAGATACTAAAAACTTTGGGCCCGGTGGGATTTGAACCCACGATCTCCTGGTCCGAAGCCAGGCGCGTTATCCAAGCTACGCTACGGGCCCTATGTATTTAATTTATTTTTGAAAATCTATAGATTGTATGTTAGCAGAAAGACCGATTAAAATTGATGAAAAAGATAAAGATAAACAAATTACCAGATTAGGACTAATAGCAGAGTTAGACGCAGTTAATTTATATGAGCAATTAGCAGCAAACACGAATAATAAGAAACTTAAAAAAATTTTGTTAGATATAGCGAAAGAGGAAAAAACGCATGTAGGAGAGTTTTTAACCTTGTTGCTAGAAATGGATAAGGAGCAAGAAAAAGAATTAGAAGAAGGAAAGAAAGAAGTTAACGAAATTTAAATCTCTTCAACAATTATAGATGGGCAAACTTTTTTTACTCCTTTTATTTCTTTAATTTTTTTAATAACATCTTTAATTTCTTTGTTGGTTTTATATATGGTAAAAACTATAAACTGATGATCACCACTACTAATATATATTTTTTTTACTTCTTTGATCTTCTTTATATTTTCAATAATTCTATCAAAGTACTCGGGCTCACAATCAAATCCTATAAACGCTGTTTTTAGGCCAACTTTTTTCCAATCTATATCTACAGTAAATTTTCTAATTATTCCTTTTCTTATCAAGTTTGCTATATTCTTTCTTATTGCACCTTCAGTCACTCCCAAATGTTTAGCTAAATGTGTAAATTTTATTCTAGAATTTTCCATCAGTATGTTCAAAATTTTTTCAATTTTATTTATTTCCGATTTTCGTACCATAAAATATATATTTTCGTACCATAAATATTTTTTGGTGATGTGTATGCTAAAAATAGGAGATCCTGCACCTCAATTCAAGGCAGTAACTACAAAAGGAGAAATGGAGTTTCCCAACGACTATAAAGGAAAATGGGTAGTGCTTTTTAGCCATCCTGCAGATTTTACACCAGTATGTACAACAGAGTTTGTTGCATTTCAAAAGAGATACGAAGAATTTAAAAAATTAAATACAGAACTGATAGGTTTAAGTATAGATCAAGTTTTTTCTCATATAAAATGGGTAGAATGGATTAAAGAGAAGTTAGGAATAGAGATAGAATTTCCAATAATTGCAGATGATTTGGGAAAAATATCTTCAATGTTTGGTATGATTCATGAAGCTAAAGGAACAAATACAGTTAGAGCAGTTTTTGTAATCGATCCAAAAGGAACAATAAGGGCAATACTATATTATCCGCAAGAAATTGGAAGAAACATAGATGAAATTTTGAGAATGGTTAAGGCTCTTCAAATTTCAGATAAAAATCAAGTAGCATTACCTGCAAATTGGCCGAATAACGAACTTATAGGAAATAAAGTTATAGTACCTCCAGCCAAATCAGAAAAAATCGCTAAAGAAAGACTAGAAAAGGCAGCTAAAAAAGAAATAGAGTGTTATGATTGGTGGTTCTGCTATAAAAGCTTAGAGTAACTCTTCTTAGTGAATAAGATGGTAGAAATATTTAGAACCGAAGATTGGAAAAAAGAAAAACACATGCCAGTAATCGAAGTAATTGAAAGAGAAGGAGATGTCGCTCTAATTAGAATAACTGTAGGTAAAGAAATTCCACATCCGAATACAACAGAACACCACATTAAGTATATAGAACTACTATTCTTACCAGATAACGAAACTTTTGTATACAACTTAGGTAGAGCAGAGTTTAATTCACATGGAGAATCAACAAAAGGACCAAATACTAGTGAAATATATGTCGAACCAATAGCATTGTTTAAAGTAAAATTAAATAAAAAAGGGACATTGATTGCAATAGCTTATTGTAATATTCATGGACTTTGGAAAAATGAGCAAAGAATTGATTAATAAAGCAATTGAAGAATATAACAAATATAGAAACCCAGAAGCAAAAGCTAGACTAGTATACTATGAAAAAGATAAATTTTTAGTAGAGTTTGGTGGTTACTTTTGTTTAACATGTGGATATTATGATTACCTTGAAGATTTAATATACTTCTTAAAAGAAATGGGATTGAAAGCCAAAATAGAAAAAATAGAAGAAAAAGAGAATAGTACTTTAGTTACCTTTACTTTACTTAATTATGCCTAAAGATTTATTGGTCTTTTCTATACTTTTCCATTTATCTTTTTCTATTTCTGTTATAGCTCTTATTGCGTCTATATTTTCTGGTACGACATCGGCTTCTTGATGAACTATATGCATCCACCTACATACATTATTTTCTATGTGAATGGTATCTCTAAGAACAACTATTTCATACATGTCTCCTCTAGGTCTTATGTAATCTCTAAATTTTTCTCTTATCATAGATGTTGATGGATATTCTTTTCTATCTAATAAAACAACTCTAGTTTGTTTTTCAAAAGCTTCTATTATTTCTTCTTTTTTTACACTTCTTTTTAAAACAACTTCAACCATATGAGCATGTGCTATAGTAGTAGGAACTTTAATGGCCATAGAAAATATATTTAAATTCTTCAAGACAGTTTTTACATCTTCAGCATGATGAGAAGGTACTTCTTCAAATTCTATAGCATCAATAGGACCTTTTTTGTATTCCCAAGGATCAGCAGCTCTTCTTGCTATAAAAACAGAAGCTTTTTCAATTCCTATTTTAGAATCTATTGCGTGTAAAGTTCTAATTAGACCAGTTGTATTACAACTTGGAACTCTAACGAATCTTTTTCCTATTGCTTCTTCATAATTGACTACAGCATTGAATGTAATTTCAGCAACATCAGCTTCTTCTCCACCCTGAAATATAGCTTTTACATTATACTTTGAATATATTTTTTCTTTGTTTTCTTTTCCAACTCCTTCTGGTGTACAATCAACTATTACATCAATTTCTCCTTTCTTTAAAAGTTCTTCTAAAGTACCATTAACTATCATTCCTGCTTCTCTGAATTTTTTTAGAGATTCTTCATTAACTGCCCAAAGATCTGTGCCATACAAGAACCCGTTTGGTTCTAATAAAGTTTTAAGTATTGGATTTGGTTGATGTCCAATTATTGCTTTTAGTTTCATATCTTTCTGTAGTTTTATTGCATGAGCCACTCTTTTTCCTATAGTTCCGACACCATTTACAGCTACATTTATCATAAAGAAAAATTATAAAATATAAATAAATGTTTTTAAACTTTTTTGGCAAAGTTTTTATTCATATCTCAATGCTTCAACAGGCTGAAGTTTTGCAGCTCTTCTTGCTGGTATTAGACCTGCTAGAACACCAATAGATATAGCAAAAACAAGAGAAAGAAAAACAATTTGAGGTCTAACTATTAGTTGAATTCCTTGACTTGCTCTGCTTCCCATTCCAATTCCAACAATTGTTATTCTGCCTATTAAATCTGAAACAATAATACCAACCGAAATTCCTAATATTCCTCCAATTAAGCTAAGTATTATTGATTCTAAAATAAATAAAAGCATAACATCCCTATTAGTCATTCCAAGAGCCTTTAATGTTCCTATTAATCTTGTTCTTTCCATTACAGAAGTAAACATAGTATTAGCAATTCCTATTCCTCCAACTAAAAGAGAAATAGCGGCAATTAATGTTAAAAAAAGTGTTGTTGTTTGTGCAATACTCATGACTTGTTGTTTTATTAGTTGTGTTGTAGTTACAGTAAAATCTTGATTATTTTCATTAACTTTTCTGAAAACTCTAAGTCTTCTTTCAATTTCTTTTGCTATATTATCTACTTGGGATACATCATCGACTTTGACAACTATAGAAGATACATCTTTATTATTTAATTTTAAAATTCTTCTTGCATCTTCTTTTGGAATAAAAATGGCAGAATCCGTTAAAACGCTCAATGCTCCAGCTGGCTGTAATATACCAACAACTTTAAAAGACTCACCATTTATATTTATTATATCACCAACTTTAATTTCATTTTTGAAAATATAGTGTGCAACTCTATTTCCCAAAACTGCAACATTTTTATCGTTTGATAAAAGAGATCTTCCTTTTTCTATTTGGGTTATTTCTATGTATTTCCAAACTGAAGCATCTACTCCTTGAATAGTTAATGAGATGGATTGACCTTTGAAAGAGACATTACCTCTCCCAGAAACTATTGTATTAACATAAGAAACACCGGGAATATTTTGAACTATTTTTGCATCATTTTCTGTTAAAGCTTTTTCTTCGCCTCTCAATCCTCTAATTATTTGCATGTATCTTTCAAACTGATATGAATATGCTCTAATATAACCCGGAGTAATAGTGATTATATCTGGACCTAAGCCAGACAGTTGTTGGTTTATTCTTTCTCTCATTCCTTCTCCTATAGCATTTAAGGAAACTATTGTAGCAATGCCTATA
>JAWAJM010000050.1:0-5097 GCA_038996625.1 Candidatus Aenigmatarchaeota archaeon | reverse complement strand
CAACTCCTATAGAAATTTTAGAAAAACATGCAGAAATAGCTAAAAAGGAGGGTTTAAAATTCGTTTATATTGGAAATGTGCCTGGTCATAAGTTAGAAAATACTTATTGTCCATATTGCGGAAAAGAGGTTATAAAAAGGTATGGTATTGAAGTTTTGGAAATAAATTTAGATAAAAATAAATGTAAATATTGTGGAAAAAGATTGCCAATTATTGTTGAATAATTACTTAGCTGCAATGTGCTTACTTCCTCTAGAAGCACCTATACCTGGTGCAGAGTGTTCAACTTTTTTAACAGTTATGGCAAATTCCCCTAATCTTCGACCAACCATTTCGGGTGTAATAGTTATAACTTTCCACTTTTCTGAATTATCTCCAGCTTTTGCCCCACCTCTATAAACAGCTATTTTTGCACCTATCATTTGTGGCAAAATAATCATATCTCTTAAATGTGTTTTATGAACCTTTTCAGGATTTTTTTCAATCTTTTTCAGCAACTTTTTATGCTCTTCTTTTAAACCTCTTTTTAGACTTCTTCTAATTCTAGCTGGAGCAATTTTAGCAAACTCTTCAATACTTATTTTTTTCAAATCTTCTAACTTTAAGCCCTTCCATCTAAACTCCTTTGCCATTTTATATTAGTTAGAAAAATTTCTTTTTAAGCTTTACTTATATATTATATGGCAAGAAATGAAATGCCAAAACCAGAAGGTATTTGTCCATATTGCGGAAAAGAAGTTTATAAGGATTTGAATAAACATTCTCTAATATGCAAACTAGAATCTAAAATTACTCACTAACTCTCGGAGCCAAAATCATAGAAATTCTAGCTTTATTTTCGTATTTAAAATCTAATCTCATTGGATAATCTTGAGAAAAACTGATAGAGACTTCATCTGAAATTTTTTCAGCTTTCAGTACTTTTTCTATATAATCTATTGGATATTTTGCTTTACTTTCTTCATTAACGCTTAATTGAATTAAGCCTTCATCACCTTCTCTTAATTCTAATTCAGATTTACTTATATCGCCTTCTGCTATAATTTGAAAAGAATCTTTATTAGCATAAAAAGTGACCGCATCAGTTATAATTTCCGCGTCTTTAATTGCCTCTTTAATCAATTCTGGCTTTAATGTAACCTGAGCTTTAAATTCAAGCTGTTCTATTGGTGGTATTTCTTCTTTTGAGATCTCTAATAGAGGTACATAGAATTTTCTCTTTGTAGAGTTATATATTGTTATTCTTAATCTGTTTTCTTCAAGTTCCAGCGTTAACTTTTCTGATCCTTTCGCTCTTTTTAAAACAGACAAGAAATTAGTCATATTAACTCCAATTTCTTTTTCTTCTCTTATTTCATATTCCTCAAAACTATCTTTAGAAATGAATATATCTATAACGGCTATTAAAGCTCTATCTGCCGCTTTTAGACTTATTCCATCCTTTCCAAATTTAAATATCCCTTCATCTATTATTTCCGCAGCAGCTTCTACAGAAGTTATTATAACTTCAGGTTCATTAGTTGTAACTTTAAATGCAGCTTCCATCATAATTATTCATAACAAATTAAAATATAAATTTTCTATTTTTTTATAAAGATTTATATCAAAGCCTTCTAAAATTTGAAAAAAATCACAATACAATTCATCATCAATTTTTGTACAAAAGACTCTAATTAATGAATTACTATTTAATTTTTTTATGTTTTCATCCGAAATAGAAAAATTTACTTTTACTTTACCAAAATCGTCTTTTAATATTAAGAAGTTTTCTTCAACTCTCTCAACCCAACCAATAATAGAAACTTTTAAATCTTCTTTCTTCAAACTTACTGTATTGACTGGTCTATAAAAGTCGAGATTCATATTTTAGTTTCTATACTAAATTTTTATCTTTTTAAGTAAGTATGTGGGTATACATTTTTAAACCCTACTTAATTAAATATAAATGGGTGATATTATGGCACAACAAGCATATGTTGCTCAAATAGGTGGGCAACCAGTTTTAATATTGCCAGAAGGAACTTTAAGATCTACTGGTAGAGATGCTCAAAGAAACAACATAGCTGCGGCAAAAGCAGTTGCAGATATAGTAAGAACAACATTGGGACCAAAAGGAATGGATAAAATGTTAGTAGATTCTATTGGTGATATAACAATAACAAACGATGGTGTAACTATTCTAGAAGAAATGGAAGTAGAACATCCAGCTGCAAAAATGATGGTTGAGGTAGCAAAGACACAAAATGAAGAAGTTGGTGATGGGACAACAACTGCTGTAGTAATTGCTGGAGAGCTTTTGAAAAGAGCAGAAGAATTGTTAGACCAAGAAATACATCCAACGGTTATAATAAAGGGTTATCAGTTGGCAAAAGAGGAAGCTCTAAGAGTTTTAGAAGAAATAGCAACCCCAATTAATTTGAATGATGAAGAAAGCTTGAAAAAAATTGCAATAACTGCAATGTCTGGTAAAACAGGAAAAGAGGCTGCACCTAAGATAGCAGAGATTATTGTAAGAGCAGTTAAAATGGTTGTTGAAGAAAGAAATGGAAAGCTATATGTTAACAAAGATAATATAAAAAGAGTTAAGAAGCATGGGGCATCTGCTTTAGAAACAGAATTGATTAATGGAATAGTAATAGATAAGGAGTTTGTACATCCACAAATGCCAAAAGTTGTACATAATGCTAAAATTGCTTTATTAGATTGTCCATTAGAAATAGAAAAGACAGAAACTGATGCCCAGATTAGAATAACATCCCCAGAGCAACTACAAGCATTTTTACAACAAGAGCAAAGAATGTTAAAAGAAATGGTTGAAAAAATAGCTAAAACTGGTGCTAATGTTGTAATTACAGAAAAGGGTATAGATGATTTAGCACAACATTACTTAGCTAAAAAAGGTATAGTTGCGTGCAGAAGGGTTAAAAGATCAGATTTAGAAGCTTTAGCGAAAGCTACTGGTGGAAGAATTGTTAGCAATCTAGAAGATCTAACAGAGAAAGATTTAGGATTTGCTGAAGTTGTTGAAGAAAAGAAAATTGCTGGAGAAGCAATGACATTTGTAAGAGGATGTAAAAACCCAAAAGCAGTTACAATATTAGTTAGAGGTAGTACTGAGCATGTTGTTGATGAAATAGATAGAAATGTAGAGGATGGGATAGGTGCTGTAGTTTCTGCTTTAGAAAGTGGAAAAATTGTTCCTGGAGCTGGGGCTATTGAAGCAGAATTAGCAAGAAGAATAAGAGAATTTGCAGAAAGATTTTCAGGAAGAGAGCAATTAGCAATACAAGAATTTGCAAATGCATTAGAAATTATCCCAAGAACTTTAGCTGAAAATGCAGGTTTAGATCCTATAGATATTTTAGTAGAATTAAGAGCAGCACACGAGCATGGAAAAACAAGTTATGGAATAGATGTTTTTGAGGGCAAAATTAAAGATGCACTAGAAATGGGTGTTATAGAACCATTAAAAGTAAAAACTCAAGCTATTAAGTCTGCATCAGAAGCTGCAGAAATGATTTTAAGGATAGATGATGTAATAGCCGCAAGTAAGATAGGTAAAGAAAAAGAAGGTAAAAAGTCAGAAAAACCTGAAGAAGAGTACTAATACCCCCTTTTTTAATATTTTTATTTTTTGAATATAGAAAATATTCTATGGAAGAAAATAGTAAAAATGAAGAATTTGAGCTAATTCCTGTAACTCCTCTTAGAAGGCTAGAAAAAAGAATAGATGAGTTAGAAAAAAAGTTTGGCACTGGAAATATTGAATTATATAGAGAAATAGTTAGTATAGTTAGAATGAATCAAGAAATAGTTGACGCTTTGATTAAGGCTAATGATGCGCTAAGAATAGAACTTTCTAAACTTCCAATTAAAATAGAAGAACTAACAAAAAAGATAGAAGAGTTAATAGATTTAATAAGAGCGGCTGGTGAAGAAGAAGAAAAAAGTTTAGAGATGAAACCATTAATAGATAAAATTGAAAAGTTGGCAGAAATAAATAATAAAATTTTAGAAACAAATGAAAGTTTATTATCACTAATGGAAGAAGTTTCTAAGAAATTAAGTAAACCACAATTACCACCTCAAATACCTAGACCACCCTTACCTGTTAAATAGGTATAAAAGATGAGACTAGTTTCAGAAATAATTTCTGTAGTTTTAATTTTGATTATTTCATTAAGTTTAGTTTCTTTAATTATAATGTATGGATATCCCATGATAACTAAAGCACAAGATAAAGGAGCTTTAGAAAGAATAATCACACTTTTTTCTCCAGAATATACAAATTCAATTGTTAAGAAAATGGAACAAGTGTCTAAGTTTGGTGGCTCCACAACAATAAATTTAGAAATTCGCGGAGCATGGGAGGTTGTTGGGTTTAATGCAGAATCTGAAATGAATAATTCTCTATCGTATACTTTTATTTCAAAAGTAACTAATGTAAACTCAAATCGCTATATATCTCTTTCTAAAGGAGAAAGCTGTCCACCAGGTGATGGAATAATTGGAATAAACTCTCCTTTTGTTGTCTGTTTTAAGGGTGAGCCATCTTCTACAGGCTTTATAATTAAATATACAATTTTTGCAAGAAATTTGACTTCTGATGATCAAACCTATGTGGTGAGGTTAAAACCAAAAACTGGAGATACGGCACGAAGCACATCAACATCTATAAGGATAGAAAGAACCAACTTGGAATCATTTTATGAAGATGGTAAAAAAATTATTATAGCCACATTAGAAGTAATTTTATGAAATTACAATCATACATATTACAATATATAATATTTTTTGTTATAGGTTTATCTCTTTTTTCCACTATTTTATCATTCTTTTCATCTATTGTTTCTTCCACAGGACAAATAACAAAGAATTCGGTAAAAGAGGTAATCACAAACAATCTTTTAATAAACATATTGGATATAGTCGTTGGCTGTAATTATTGTAATTATTCAAAAACATACACCTATTTACCAACAAAAATTCAAGATAGTTTTTATGAGATTGTAGTTGACAATATAGATTTTAATAATATTGAGTTCTATTTCAGAATTTTAGACTATTCAGAAAAAACACCCATAAATTTAAATAACT
>JAWAJM010000049.1:0-5201 GCA_038996625.1 Candidatus Aenigmatarchaeota archaeon | reverse complement strand
TGTATATATGCCAGCAAACATAGCTTGCTGGCATGTAAACTCTTTTTTTAAGAAGTCTTGGATTAACATAAAAAGTTTTATATTTTTTTGGTAGGTGATGATCTATAATCAAAAAGTTCCTACTTTCAGAAAATTTATTTATTGTGTCTTCTGGGGTATCTCCTATGTCAACAATTACTACATTATCATATTTTTTTACTTTTTTTAGAGTGTTGAGATCAACTTCAAAATTATATTTAGATAAGAATAGCTTTGGTTTTAATGAAAGTTTTTTGGACAATTTAAAAATTATACAGGCTGAAGCAATGCTATCACAATCATGACCATATATTATTGCAATATTTCCATATGCATTTTTAAAAAATGTAACACCATCTTTTATAATTTTTTCTTTCCAGCTCATTTAATCCTCCACGTAGTTTTCTTGTAATCCAAATTCAATTAGAGCTAGTAAAGAATCTACGTAATGAAGTATTAAAGCTTCTATAGTTTTTGGTGGTATGGTAGATGCTCCAGTATGAGAAATAACCATATGCAAAATTTCTTCTGGAAAATCTCTTTTATACAATTCCGCCAAAGCTAAAGATGAATGATCCAATAAAATGTTTGTTGGTTGTGCATCCTTATATTCATAAACTTTCATAATATCATGCAAAAGAGCACCAGCAATTAAAAAATCTTTTTTAATCTTTATTCCATAATTGTTTTCTATTTCTCTAGCTAAAGAAATGCAAGCCTTAACAACAGCTTCAGTATGTGTTAGTAAGTCTCTAAAGACATATCTTCCATTTACACCAAAAGGTGTTAAAACTTTTTCAGGGTCTTCTCTTTCTAGTTTAGATAATTCTGAGTGTGTAAGTTTTATATCCTTTAACAATTCTATAGTTTTTTCCCTAAGCTTTTCGTCTTCTATATTCTTTGCTAATTCTACCAATCTTTCTATGCTCATGTTATTTTATCCAAATAAGCTTGCTAATCCTGCTACGGCTTCTTCCTCTTTTTTCTTGGTATCTTCCTCTTTTTTCTCTTCCTTCTTCTCAGATTCGGTGGTTGTTGCTTGAGTTTGAACAAATGTGGCTTGCTTCAAAGCTTCCTCTATGTTTACTCCTTGTAGTGCGGTTACTAATGCCTTAATTTTATTTTCTTCAATAGTTGCTCCTGCAGCTTCTAGTACCTTCTTTATGTTTTCTTCATTTATTTCTTTCTTGGATTCATACAAAAGCAACGCAGCATAAACTTCATTCATTTTTTATCACCAAATTTTCCAATACTTTTGCTTTCAAATATGCATTTGATATCAAAATATTTATATTTTCTTTTGTAGGATAACCTATATTTATTGTTAAATTTATAGCATTTTGATAAGCTTGAGTTAGTAGTTTAGGATACTCAAAAACCAAATTAAGAGTACTCTTATCATAAATAGCATTTTTGTAATATGCACAAATTACATTAAGCATAACAGAAATTGGTTTTATTTTTAATTTTCTTAATAAGCTAGCTAACTCTTTACTAATTTTATCACCTTTTTTTGCGACTTGAGTATCTTTTTTTACTGCTATAAACCCACCTTCAACTCCAGCTGGTATTTTTAGTCTAGCAAACTCACTTATAGAAGGTCCAGCTTTTATTTGAGTCGGCCCAGAATAAACCCATATATCCGATTCTGCTTCATCTCCTTCTTTTGCAAATCTTTCTGTTTTAATTTCACATATTTTCTTATAAATAGAAAAAGGATCTTCATTTGTTAAAAATATTCCAATTTGTTTCAGTCCAAGGTTTTCAAATGGTTTAGGATCTATTCCAGCATTTTTAAGAGAAAAATAAAATATATTTTTCTTTAGTACAATAGTTTTTCCAAAATTTTCTAAAGATTTTCTTATTTCTTTAAATTCTTTGGTTGGAATTTTAAATAAATCAAAAACAACAAGCGTTTTATATTTTTTTATTTCATTTCCTATTTCTTCGGCTATTTTTATTTTTTCTTCTTTTTTCATAACTTCACCTCTATTTTTATTGGTTTACTCATAGTAAATTTAATCAATACTTCATTAATGTTATTCTTCTTCTTGGGGAGTTTTTCAGCAAGAAACTTTAAAACTTCTTTGATATTTTTTTCTATTTCTTCGTTTTTCATATTTTCGTTTCCCACAGGAACTTGGACAACTGGGGCGTCCTTTATTCTAATCCTTACACTTTTTTTAAGAGATTGAACAAGTTTTTTAACATCCCCAGTAATTGGTTTAGGAGTTTTTCCTCTAGGAGCTAAAAACTTACCAAGATTTTTTGTAACTAAGGGCAATATTTTTGGGCTAGCTAGAAAGAAATCATAACTCTTTGCTAATTTTTTTACCTTTCTTTTATTTTTACTAATTTCTTCTACATCCTTAGAAGTCAATATATCACAACCGATGTCTTCTTTTATTTCGTCGCTAAATACCAAAACCTTAGCTTCTTTGCCAGAACCAAAAGGCAATTCTAAAATTTCATTAATCCTATTTTCTGGTTTTTTCGTATCAATTCCTCTTAAATTAACTATTAGATCTACCCTTTGTAAGAAATTTCTTTTTTTTGAATTTTTTCTTAATTCTTCTAAGGCTTTTGTGATTTCGGTCATAGAGACCTCCTGCCGAAGCAGTCGACTATAATTAGTTAATTGAATATGAAAGTATATAAATTTTAGTACTTTATAAAATTAAACTGTCCACCTCTTTCAGAATTTCTTTAGGTCTTTTACCTTCTATTAGAACACCTTGCATAGTATCAATGGAGCTTATAACCATTTTTAGAACTTTTTTGAGGTCTGTTTCGCCTAACTGTTCAGCTTTTATTTTTGCTATTTTTTTTACTTGTTCAATAGTTAAGCTACCAATTGATGTTTTACCCTTTGCTTTATCTTCTTCAGTTATTTTAAGTAAATCTACCTTCAATTCCTTTTTTACAAGATCAGCAATACTTGGAGGTTTAACTATAATTTCATATTTTTTATTTTTTTCATCCATCGAAATTGTAACTTCAACTTTCATTCCAGCAAATTCTTTAGTTTTTTCATTTATTTCTTTTTGAATTGTGTTTGAATCAAAACCAAGAGAGTTAATTCTATTCGAAATTTGTCCAAGGTTAACCTTTCCACCATCAACTATTATTGTTATTTTCTCCATAGATATCACTTTTTCCTCTCTATGACTTTAATAAATTCTATTGAAATCGTTATTGGTATAGGTATAGGAACTTCCAATGGTTCTATTGTAATTTCTCTTTTAATATTATCGATTCTTGTAACTTTACCCCTGGTATCTTTGAAAGGACCACTTATAATTTCTACAACATCCCCAATACTAACTTCTATTTTTGTTTCTTTAGGCTTTAAGAATTTTTCTAATTCTTCTATTTTTATAGGAGTAGTTATTAAACCTCTAATATTTACCACGTTTTTTATTGCTTCTTTAACATCTTTTAAGTCACCTTCAATAAAAACATAACCTTTTATTTCTTCAAGTTTCATTATCGATTTTATAGGAATGTTATTGTTTTTGGCTCTAGCGAGTATGCTATCAACAACAACGTTTTCTCTACCCACTATAGTTCTTACGCTATAAATTTTTATATCCTTCTTTTCTTCAGCTTGATCATTTGTTTTAGAATACTCTATACCATCCATTAAATTTGATATTGTATACAAGCTTAAAAACTATTATGTTAAAAAAAGTATTGAAATAGAATAGAATATAAAGCCTAAAAAACCAATTATGCCTAGTATAATTAAACAAATTTTTATGATTTCGCTTAAATCTTCTTTGGAAGGTTTTTTTGCAACAATTAAAACTCTTTTATAATTTTCTAAAGATCTTTTAATAGTCTCTAAAATATTTTTAAACATTCTCAACACCCAAATATTCTTCTATTTCTTTTTTCTTCTTTAATGCTTTAACTTTAAAATATTCTGGTTTTTCTAGGCCCGTAATTACTGTTAATACTTTTAGTTTTCCATTCAAGTTTTTATTAATTTGTACCCCCCATATAATTTTTGCGTCTTCTGAGAGATGAGAAGAAACAACTTCTATAACTTTTTGGCTTTCTTTTACAGTCAAAGAATCATCGCAAATTATGTCTATTAAGGCACCTTTACCGTTTTTTATATCAATTTTTAACAAAGGATGTGATATAGCGTTGTTAGTAGCCTCTATAGCTCTTTTTTCCGTATCACTCTCACCAAGGCCTATTACACCAAATTTCCCTTCTCTAATTATCGTTTTTAAGTCTGCAAAATCGACATTAATTAACCCTGGTCTACTAACAACATCAATAATTCCTTTAACAGAATTAGAAAGGATTTCGTCAGCAAATTTAAAAGCATCTGCCAAAGATAAATTTGGCACTATTTCTAAAAGTCTTTCATTTTGTATAACTATTAGAGTATCGACATACTTTTCAAGTTCCTCTAAAGAGTTTCTGGCATTTTCTGCCCTGTGTTTACCTTCCATAAAAAATGGTAAAGTGACTATAGCAATATTCAATATTCCCATTTCTTTAGCTAAACTTGCAACATAAGGAATACTACCAGAGCCAGTGCCGCCACCTAAACCTGCAGTTAGAAATAGAAGATCAGCTCCTTTAATAGAGTTTCTAATTTCTTCTCTTTGCTCTTCAGCTGCTTTTCTTCCAATATTTATATCAGCTCCAGCACCAAATCCCTTAGTAAGTTCTTTACCAATAAGAATTTTTTTATTGGCATTAGTATATAGTAAATCGAGGGCATCAGTATTTATAGCAATAGTTTGAACATTTTCCAAATTCATTTCAGTTATTCTACTAACAGCATTAGAACCGGCACCACCACAACCAACAACTTTGATTTTTATTTTAGCTCTTTCAGCATATCTCTTTATTTCTTCGTCTTCAGGATTTCTGTTAAAATTCGAGACTTTATTTGCCATAAATTATTTATGTGATTAAGAATTATTTCTTTTCGAAAATTTCAGAAAACTTCACTCTTTTTATCTCATTTATCCATTTGAATATGTTAATAGCTATTTCTTCTTTTAGCCTAGATGCAATTTTTATGTCTTTAGTTTCTATTTCTACTGTCTCATTTTCTATACTAACTTTTGCACTATTTTCATCCAAGTTTGAAAAATACTTGAGTATGCAGTAAACCTTTTCTTTTAAATCTAAAACTTGTCTAGTTATTTCTATTTCAT
>JAWAJM010000048.1:0-5262 GCA_038996625.1 Candidatus Aenigmatarchaeota archaeon | reverse complement strand
GACCTTAATTGATTTACTATCAAAATCAATCCCCCAAACCTCAAAGCCAGCCTTTTGTGCTTCCTTTAGAAAAACCCCATCCCCACAGCCTACATCTAAAAGTCTTCCTGATTTGAGAGGAATGTATTTAAAAAACATCCTGTGATTTTCCTCTATCTCCTCTATAAGACCTAAATGACGAATTTTATAGCCTTCATCTCCTTCCATCTCATAAAACTCTGGAATAATCTTTAGTGGTTCCCACCACTAAAGGTCACAAGTTTCACAGTGGTAAAGTTTATATTCTTGGTTATTAAAGAAAGAAACATAGGTTTCAATATAAAGGTTTTCATCTTTTTAGTCTGCCAAACAGGACATAAAGTCATCTCTATTCTCTCTTTGTTTCCACATTTTAGCATAAATTACCAAAAGTGTAAGAAAGAAGTGACACAGAAATTTTATAGATCCACATTAAAACGCGTTTTAAGAATGTTACGAAGTCTTTCATAAGATTTTTCCCAAGTAAACTCTTTTGCTATCTTGATACCTTTTTCTCTTAACTTTAAGCGCATCTCTTCCTTTTTTAAGAGTGTTACTATTTTTGAAGCTATATCTGTTGGATCTAAAGGGTTTATATACAAAAGTGAGTCTCCGTACAACTCATGCATTACCTTTAAATCAGATACTATTACTGGACAACCACATGCTAGAGCCTCCAAAACCGGGAATGAAAAAGTTTCATATAAACTTGGTAAAACGAGACATAATGCATTACTATACAATCTCACCAGCTCATTATCCTCTTTGAAACCAAGAAATTTTATTCTTTTTATTAAAGACACCTGTAGACCAGAGTATGATGCTTGAGAAACAAAAATTTTCACATTACTCTCACCAACAATCCAGAGTTCAAGTTCTTGAAAATCTTCTGATATAAGTTTAAAGGCTTCAATCAAAGACGAGAGATTTTTTATAGGATTAATAGAACCAACAAATAGAATGTAGTGATTTTTAGATATATTTTCCAATGGTCTAAAAAATGGAGATACTCCTGGATAGAGAATTTCTATCTTCTCTTCAGGTATGTTATAGATTTCGATCAACTCTTCTTTTACCGTTTTACTTACTGTTAAAATTAACAAAGCCTTTTTTAGTAATCGCGGAATCAAAAAGTTATACCAACTTACAAACCTCTTTGAATAGAGGTGAGGATAAAATTTCCAGGCAAGTCCATGTGAAGTTACAATATTTTTTTCATAAATAAGTGGAGCAGTATTTCCTAAATTTAATAGTAATTTATCTCCCTTTAGCTTTTTTAAATAAAATGGAAGTTCTATCTGCTCCCATGATACACCCTTTGTAATACCCACAGATTTTGTTTTTGCTCTATTATAAATGTGATTATACCTAAACTCTATCTTTTTTGGAATTACAAGCTCGGTTAACTCTGATTTTATAAGAAATTTTGTCAACTCAAACGCAAATCTTTGGACTCCTGAAAATTTTTGCGTTAGAAATTTACCATTAACCAAAATTTTCATGTAACCTAAGACTTTAAAACATCTATCAGAAAATTAGATAGAATTTTACTTTGATTTTCATACGAGTAATACTCAATTTTACTTAGATTAATAATTCTTTTAATTCCTTTCTTTTTTAATTCAAAAATATATTTTAACATACTCTTGATTTCATCAACATTATATTTAATAAACCATCCAACCCCTGTTTCTTTTAGAATAGAGATAATCTCCTTATGCTCATTATATCCTATACATAATATTGGCTTAGTTGTGCCTAAATACTCAAAAAACTTACCTGGTATTTGGATATCACATTTATTTAATATATAAACCAATAGATCAAAATATTTATATATTGCTAAAATTTTTTTATGTGACTTATATCCTAAATAATGCAAAAAAGAATATTTTTTAAACTCATCTAAGTAATGGTCATTACGTCCAGCAATGTAAAATTTGATAGGTAATCCTTCTTCGTTTAGTTCTTTTATTGCCTTTATAAAAATGGTTGGATCACGAAATTGAGGATAAAAAGTTCCAGCATAAAAAATATTCAAACAACTTTGATCTAAACTACAAAGATAATCTTCATCATTTAAATTTACATCATTTTTTTCACAATTTAATAATTCTTTGTCATAACCTTGATACAAAACAAGTACTTTTTTTTGTGAAAAAAACTCATATTTTTTATGAAGTTCATCTATAACAGTATTATTTGTGAAAATAAGACCATCAGCATTTTTATATACAATTCTTTCTAAATACTGCTCCACCTTTTGTTTAATTTTAGGTGTATATATACAAACATAAGGATCACCAAAATCTGCAACCCATTTAAGATTAAACCTTTTTTTAATATATAATCCCAACAAGCTACATACAGCAGGTTCGTGAGAGGTCAAAAGAAGCTGGTATCTCTTTTTAAGAGGCTCTTTACTATTTAATTTTTCAACAAAATATAAGACAAACGGAAACCATTCTGTCCTATGATCTCCAGGTAAGATGTAAGAAAATATTTTTTTTACTAAGTGATATGTTTTCTTTAAAAATATAAATTTCCTGTCCTCTCTTAAATTTTGAGGATTAGCCAATTTACCCGAAAGAAATGCATGCTTAGACTTTAAAGCTAAATATTCAAACGGACCAGGAAATATTCGAAAAATTTTAATGTTTGGCTCATTGTTTAAAGGATCTATACTCGCTTTAAAAGGACAATTTATTGTTAAAATATCTATACTAAATCCTTGTTTAACAAGCTCCTTTACATAATAATACCATCTTAATGCTTGAGGATCTTCTATCGGGGGGAAGGAATAAGCTATTAGTAAAATTTTAGCCATCTACACAAATTCATCAATTTTATTTTTACAACTAGAAAGATCCAAATCGTATGTTTTTGGATATTCTTTGATAAATTGATAGAAATTATCGCACCGAAGCAAATTAAAAAAACGTTGACTTGCCTTTCCATCCCCGAAAGGATTAAAAGATAGGTTAAAAGATTTATCATATACCCTACTAAAGGTTTCTTCTATCTTATCAATGTCTGAGCCTACAAGAAATCCAAGCCCACATTCAAGGATTTCTGGTCTCTCAGTGGTTTCTCTTAAAATTAAAACTGGTTTTTTAAAGGTTGGAGCCTCCTCTTGAATACCGCCAGAATCTGTAAGAATTACCCTACTATCTTTCATTAAAAGAATAAATAAATCATAAGGAAGTGCTTCAACGAAAATAATGTTTTTAGGAATATCAACAAACTCTTTAGCAATAACGGATCTAACTAAAGGATTTTTATGAAGCGTCCATATAAAATAACAATTCTTATATTTTTGACTCAGGATCCTTACCGCTTTACAAATTTTTTCAAGAGGTGCTCCTATGTTTTCTCTTCTATGCGATGTAATTAAAACTATGCTCTTTTCTTTAGTATTATTTAAATCTATCATAAGATATTTGCTCAATCTTTTATAAGCATCAGAAAGGTTCATGTTTGAAATTAAATAGAGTAAAGCATCCACTATAGTGTTACCTATGGTAAAAATTCTATCTTCCCTTTTGCCCTCTCTTAGGAGAAGTTCTCTTGCCTTTAGTGTTGGAGTGAGGTACACATCTGCTAAAGCATCAGTTAAAACTCGATTCATTTCCTCAGGAAAGGGAGAAAACTTATTACCACTTCTAAGACCTGCTTCAAGATGAATAATGGGTTTTTTTTCCATGAACGCAACAAAAGCAATAGAAAAAGTTGTTAAGGTATCACCTTGAACTAAAATAAAATCAGGATTGAGCTCTTTTAACACTTTTCTAAAATTCTTAGCTATGGAGCAAAAATTATCTACCAGATCTATATTCTCACAACCTAAATTAATGTCTGGTTTAATCTTAAAAGTCTCTAGAGCTTGCTGTAAAAGAGTAGTATGCTGACCAGTATTTACAGTTATTACATGGTGATAAGAATCTAAAATTTTTATTACCGGAGCTAATTTGATAAGCTCTGGTCTCGTTCCAAAAGCAATTAAAATTTTGTAAAATCTTTGCATCGAGGTTACAATTCTTCATGAATGAAACTCAAATTTTATTTCGCTAATTTTATCATATCCTTGTATTAAAACAACTCTTCTAATCGTTGAGTTTATCATACCTCTTTCACGAGACCTACTTGAAATTATTGAATGAGAATATATAATTAAAAATCCCTAATAAAAATTAGAAAGCAAATATGATAAAAAAATTTAGAATTATTATTGGTGGAATCTTTTTTAACTTCCTCTGCATTAGCCACAGAACCTCTCTCTAAGGATAATCTTCTTGAAAAAGTTCCCCATTTAAAAAACTTTTAGATACAGCAAATGGTACGGTGGCTCTTACAGATGTGAAAGACCTTTCTTCATTGTATGAAGTGATCCTTATAACTTTAGATGGGAAGAAGGTCATCTACCTCACTAAGGACCTAAAATATCTAATTCTTGGATCAATTTTTGATAGCGAAGGAAAAAACTTAACTCAAATAAGGATCAAAGAACTAAAACCGTATAGACTTTAAAAGCCTACCTGTTAATGATGCCTTGAAATTCATCTCTGGCAAAGGAACCAGAAAACTCGCCCTTTTTATGGATCCTTACTGCCCTCACTGTAAAGCACTTTTAAATTATCTAAAAGATAAGAAAAACTATACTTTATACATCTATTTCCTACCTATAAAAAAGTTTAGAAACGATTAATAAAATAGTGTGTGATAATACAACCAATCTATTAGAAAGGTTTTTAAACCCTGATAAAACAGAGGAAAAAACTGAAATAAAGAAAGATAGCCAAGCATATTCTAAAGAACAAAAATGCTTAAAAGGTGAGGAATTAATAGAAAAACATCCTATTCTTGCTCAATCACTAAGAATAACAGCTGTTCCCTTTGTTATCTTAGAAAATAGAGATATTTTTACGGTTTTGACCAAAAGATACTAGATGAATTTTTTAAGTAGTATATTCTTCGGTTAGAGGATCTCTCAAATAATAAGCTTAAAAATATCTGTCAACTTAATTAGTTTCTTAACCCTACTCCTTAAGACATTAATTTACAAAATTCATTTATCTAATAGCTTTATAATTAATAAAGGGCATATCAATTAATAGCGTATTTAAAGTAAATTAAAGGTAATTTTCTACTTATTAAAGGCTCGATAGAGAAAAGCTGCCATTTCAGCTATACTAACCTCTCTTTCAGGTCTAAAGGTGCCATCACCATAGCCTGTGGTTATACCAA
>JAWAJM010000047.1:0-5281 GCA_038996625.1 Candidatus Aenigmatarchaeota archaeon | reverse complement strand
CACAATATGAATATGGTTCAAGTTTTAGGTGTTTATTTTCGATGCTCTTTTCTTTAATTCCAATTTGATTGTTGGGTTTTATTTCTATGGTATTGTTATCTATGATGTTTTCTATTTTAACTCTTAGATATCCTGCTGAGTTTATTTCTAATGTTTGGTTATCAATCTTTATATCCTGTGGGATTATTGTTGCACTTATCATATCAATCCACCATTTTGTATATTAGCAGCAATGCTATTAAAGTTAAAGCTATGTAGATTATAAACCATGGCTTTTTATAGTATTCAAATTGGATTATTGTTGGTATTGATGGGTAAAATGCACTAACTAAGCCAGCAATTAATCCAATCTTTATAGCTAATTTTGTATCCATCATACTTCACCTTTTTCTATTTTGTATTTTTGTATCCATTTTTTCAATGTCTCAGTTTTCCAATGTTTTGTTAAAGCCCAATTAATAAACTTAAAAAGCTTTTCTTTATTCTTTTTAAAAACTTTATAGAGTTTTTCATTTTTTTCTTTTAGTCTTTTTAGAAATTCTTTTGCAAAAAATCTTCTAAAGCCTTCTGGTAACTTAACTTTTTTACCTTCTTTTGTTGTTATTACAACTGGCATTTTACCACCTTCCTAAAATAGAAGCTATGGCATTGCCAATTTTGTAAATAGGAGATTGGTATCCTCCAGTCTTTTCAATAAGCCAATGTCCAAAATCTTTCGTAACTTTACCAATTTCCCATCCTACTCTATAGAATGTTGGAGCAACAACCATACCTATAGGTCCAGCTGCAATTCCTCCTATTGTTGCAGTAGTAACTACAGGTTGGATTTTTTCAACTACAGTTTTTGGTATAGATGCTATGTTTTCAGATGCTTTTTTCAAATCTTCTGAAGCTTTTTTAATTGTTTCAGAAGCTTTAGAAATAGGTTCAGTAGCTTTTTCGATTGTTTTAGATACATCGCTTATTGGTTTTGATATAAGATTTGGTGGTGTTATGGAAATTTCTTTTATTTGTTCTTCCAATTGAGATATTTTTTTGCTGATGTTTTCTGGTATATCTTTAATGCTGGGTATGTTTTCAAATGATGGAATGCTTAAGCTTATTCCACCACCGCCTCCACCAGTTTTATATTGGTAATTTTCATAAAGCTTAGATGCTATTAAATATCCTACTGCTCCAGCTCCAGCTATAGCAATTATGGTTTCAAATTTCATAGCTTTAACCACCTTTTAATTGTTAATCCATTGAAAAAGAAGCTACCTTTTAAATTAGGTTTAGATTTAGGTTTAGGTATTGCATAGTTTTCTAATTTGATTTGGTAAGCATTAATTAGTTCTGTAGAAAATACTAAGCCAGCTATAGCTAAAGAAGAAGCTATTGTTTTGAAATCTAAAATTCCTAAAACAATGTAGTTGGTTGATAAGCTATAAATGAATATAATCGATGCATTTCTAATCGCAATCTTAATTTCATTTGGTATTTTTTTAATAATTTCTCTTAGCTTCATACCAAAAACCTCCAAAATAGCTTTATTTTTTGAATGATTGGCATATCTGGAGTTCTGGCTAATTCTGGCTTAATGGGTAATCTTTGAGAAGTTATTTCAATTTTGTTTTGAGATAAGGTATTAGGAGATATGTTAACAATTCTTACTTTTCTAAACCAAATATTTTCAAAAGTCATTATTGTTCCTTTTGGTATAGTTTTTTTGGTATTTACATCATCATCAATCCAAACCTCTATATCACCTTCAGCATTGTTGGTTATTTGCAAAAAGTTGAATGGTAAATATTTAGCTGATGTTGGTATAGCTATCGCATAATCTAAAAGAAAATTCGCATTTGGTTCTAATTGAGGATTTTTATAGCTAAATATTGGACTTCCGTATACTAAAATTCTTTCATTTCTTTCCATACAATCACCAATCAAAAGAAAAAAGGTCGCCAGAGCATTGCTGGATTTTTTTGTTTTATGCTATTTGAGTAGCTGGGATATATATGGTGCTGTTGTTGTAGCTTAGTGTTGCTGTAGCATCTGGTCTAAGTTCTATTATTAGTCTGTCGTCTTCTCCAGCCCAACCATCTGCCCTTAAGCCACATGGAGCTTCTGGTAATGGCTTCATTTGTCTTCTATCTGTTGCACTACCTCTTAAAACATTTGTTCTTTCTTCGAAAATAACTTGCTTTCTAAGTCCAGATGCATCAGAGTATACTAATCTTATTGTTCCTTCTATTTGCACTGGTGTAGCAGAAGTATCTTTTAAATCAACATATAGGTATCCTTGGTTTTCTGGAGCTTGAGGATTACCATAACCAAATCTATATTTTTGTTGTGCTGGCACTACAAAAGTTCCTATTGTATTCCATACTCCAGCCACTAAGGTTTGTGAGCTTCCTCCAGCTAAATTGAAGTCAGCTTTTGTTAATGTTTTAGGAAATCCTTTTCTTTCTTCAATTTTTGGTAGGTTTATTATGTTTTTTATCCAATCAAACATATTTAAATCACCCCTCTACTTCCAAACATTCTTTCCAGCAATGCATCAAATGTTACTAATATAGCAAACATTCTATTAAAGTCTTTTCCTTCTGAGGTTGATGCTATGGCTGGAGCTACAAAATAGCTTATTACTCCACCAACTACAGGAATTGAATATCCTAAGGTTCCAGTTACTACTAAACCTAAGCCATCTCTAACAAAATCTACTATACCTTTTTGCACTTTTCCAACCTTAGCCATCTTATCACCTTAATTCTCTATGTGGCATCATATCTTCTAATCCGCCACTAATACTTATTTAGCAAAATTACTTTTAAAGTTTCTCCATCAAAAAAGCATATAGCTTTTTGTTTCTTATGTATATGCATCTTAAACAATATTTTTGGTGTTTTAAAACTTTATAAAATATCTTACCGCATCTTTTACAAATCCGTGGTAATGATACAAATCTATACCTCATAATCTCACCTTAGCTTTTATTGGTTCTTTTCCAATTTCTTTCCAGATAAAAACATAGTTATCTAAGTTTTTAACCATTTCACCTAAGCCAGGATAAATTTGATTTAGTTTTGTTATTACATTTGGAGCTTCAATCCTAAAACCAACTAAAATGTCAAAAACTTCATAGTATTTAGATGGTAAGTTCTGAGGTCTTCTGGTGATTGCTATTATGCTTATGTTGTTTAGATGTCTATTTCTGTAGATTAGGTTTTGGAAATTCACATCATAGTCAAAATGGTGTTGGAAAAATAGGTCAAAATCGTCAAATATTATTAGTTCAGCTTTTTTATATAGTTCTTTATTAATTATTAAGCTTAGCCATTTTTTGAAATCTTCAATCGCATTGCACTGCAAAAGGGTAACATCTTCTTTAACCCATTCGTAACCATTTAAAGTTAAAACTAAAGTTTTGTAAAATCGTGAGATATATTTTGCTAATGTTGTTTTCCCAGTCCCATTTAAGCCAAATATCAAAACTTTTTTTCCTCTTATATTAACCTTCATACCATCAACCCTAATGAGTTTAGAAGCTTAACAATTTCTTCTTTATTTTTCTCCAACTCTTCTTTAACTTCTTTAATACTTTTTTCGTCTGGTATGTTTTTTATGAAATTGTAAATTATTGCATATAGCTTTTCACCATTTAGTTGAGATGGTTGAATAGATTGAATAGGTTGATTTGTAGCAGGTAAAAATCTATCTAAAATTCTATTTATTATTTGATTAAGTAGCTGTTGTATGGTTGGATGTTCTAATATGCTAAGCAAATTTGAAGATGTTGGCTTAGCTTCTCTTATTTCTTCTTTTTTTTCTAAGTCTTCTGGCTTTATAGCAATCATTTTAATCCCACTTTAGCTTTTTACCACATTCTGGACATTTTTCAAATTTCTCATATGCTTCATAGCCGCAATTTCCACATACATATGTCTCTTTTTTGCTTTCTTCTTCTTCAACTTCATTGAAAATGTCATCGAAATCTTTTTCTATTTCTATTTCTTCAATGCTTTCCTTAGCTTCATTGGTTTTTTTACTTTTTTCTTCTTTCCATTTCAAAAACTCTTCCCATTCTTCTTTTTTAACCTTAATCACCATCTTTCACCACCTCCTTTATAGATTGCATTAAAATGCAACAAATTTCCTTATTTTGCCATAAATAACCGTAAATGTATGGCTTAAAAGCCTTCAAAAATCGTGATACTACTGGGTTGTAGTTATCAAAAATTTCAAATATTTTATCCAAAATTTTGCTTATTTTGGCATAATTCTCTAAAAAATTTTCGTTTTCAGGCTTATTCGACATTTTCTTCAACCTCAACCTCAATAAAGCAATTTTCTTTAGGTTTTGCAATTCGGCTTATTCCTTCGGCTATTTTGCATTTCTCAACATCAAAAAGCATTCTACAGCATCTAAAAGCCTTTTGATTTCTTCTAATTCTCTTAATTGCATTACACACAGGACATTTCACTAAAAGCACTAAATCACCCTAAAAATACATTGTTTTGCACTAATTTAAGCTTTTCGCAACTATTATAAAAAATTTTTTTATAGCTTTTTGGCATCAATAAAGCACATATGTGAATGTGCTTTCTTAATGCCAACTCGATATAGAAATTCTATATTTTTTTAACCGAAAAGTTTATAAATACAAAAAACAAAAGCTAATTAGGAGGTGATGCTATGGCTGGAGCTAAAAAATCTCAACCTTCTCAAATCCAAAACTCTAATCAATCTCAAAACCAAATCGAATATGTTGAATTCAGTAAGATTGCCAAGCCGATAATAACTCAACAAAACCGAATTAAGATAGAAAAGCTAATAGACGAGCAGTTTATAATAAAGCAAGTAAAATTCCTAAATAGTAAGTTTAGAGACGGAAAATATGCCTTAGTAACAATAAACTTTAACAACAATGAATATATTTTCACTACAAGCTCAGCAGTACTGTTAAAACAATTAGAGCTAATAAAGAATGCCATAGAACAACTTAAAGCACCTATTTTGGTTAAGCTAAGAAAAGTCAAAAGATACTACACATTTGAATAAGGTCGAAAAAAATGATAAGAAAAATATTAATAACGCTCAGAAATATCTTTTGTAAAAGTTATTGTAGTAGCTGCAAAATAGTAGAAGAAAATGAAATCCTTAAAAAAGCAATAGAAAATCTCCAAAATAAGCTTAAAGAAGAAGAAGAATACTATGAAAAGGAAATAAACACATTAAAAAATCTATTAAGCCAAAAGCTAATAACAACAGAGCAATTAAACCAAATCAAAAACCATTTAA
>JAWAJM010000046.1:0-5366 GCA_038996625.1 Candidatus Aenigmatarchaeota archaeon | reverse complement strand
GAAAAAATAGTTTCCTCCATAGCTCCAAGCATTTTTGGTTTAGAGGAAGTCAAATTAGCTATAGCATTGCAATTGTTTGGAGGAGTAGAGCACATACAAAAAGATAAATCTAGAGTTAGAGGAGAAATTCACATTCTTTTAGTGGGAGAACCATCTACAGCTAAAACTTCATTGATGAGTGTTGTAGTTAATTTAATACCTAGAGCAAGATATGTTAGTGGTAAGGGTTTAACTGGTGTAGGATTAACCGCGACTGTAACTAGAGATGAAGAATTGTTTGGTGGTTGGGTTTTAGAGGCCGGAGCTTTAGTTTTATGTAATAAAAGTTTACTTGCTATAGACGAATTCGAAAAAATAGATAAGCAAGATATGATAGTTTTACACGAGGCAATGGAATCTGGTAGAATTTCTATAGCTAAAGCTAATATTGTTGCTACTCTACCTGCTAAAACTTCAATATTGGCTGGAGGAAATCCTAAATTTTCCAGATTTGATCCATATTTGCCTATTAGAGAACAGTTAGATGTTCCTGAAACTATATTATCTAGATTTGATTTGAAGTTTGCATTAAGAGATGTACCAAATCCAGAAGCAGATGAAAAACTAGTCAATCACATACTTGAAGTTAGACATTTTGGAAGAAAAACAATAGAAGCCCCCATTCCACCAGAGTTATTTAGAAAGTATGTAGCTTATGCTAGAAAAAAATGTTTTCCGCAATTAACTGAAGAAGCCGCGGAAGAAATTAAAAAGTTTTATATAGATCTAAGAAAAAAATCAGCATCTGGAGGACCAATAGCTATAACCCCCAGACAGTATGAAGCATTAATAAGATTATCAGAAGCCTCTGCTAAGATTCAATTAAGGGAGTATGTTACCAAAGAAGATGCTTTAAGAGCCATTAAGTTGATGAGTGCCTCTTTGAGACAATTTGGCTTTGAGCCAGAAACTGGTGAAATTGATATAGATAGAGCAGAAGGAGCAAAAGCTACAGCAGTTCAAAGAAGCAAAATTAGAACGGTATTGAAGATTATCGAAGATATGGAAAGTCTGATAGGTAAAGAATTGCCTACAGATGAAGTGGTTAAAAAAGCAAAAAGTGCAGGAATTGAGGACATAGAAGAAATAATAAGGAAATTACTTCAAGAGGGTGTTCTTTATTCTCCTCGACCAGGTTTTATTTCAAGAGTATAAAGAATTCTATATATATTATCTAATTAAATATTAGTTATGATAGCGGGTTTGTCAAATATCAAATTGTTCTTGCTAGTAACGACATTGATATTAGCTATAATTCCAACTTATTCAAGATCTGCAAGATGGATTCCATTAGAAGAAGTGATTACAAATAAAACAGAAAGAGAATGCATAGTAGATGCAGAATGCAAAAATATTTTTTGTCCTCAAGTTGTAGGAATGGATACACCAAGATGCATTAGCGGAATATGTAGATGTGGACCAAATCCAGAATTAAACATATCGGAATTGAACTATACAATAATTAACAAGTGTCTAGAATATAGAGAAAGAATTAGAAATATAATCAGATGGAAGAATATAACAGAAGAGCCAGTTGAAGAAATAGAAAAACTTAAGATAGCATATAGAGAGTGCATAGGAGGACCATTACCTACAAAAATGGTAGAAATTCAAGATATAATCAATAAATACGAATCAGAAAAAAGAAACTTAACAATCGCTACAGTAGAAGCTATAAAAAGCCTAAACGAAATGAAGGTAGAGTTGATATTGACTTCAAACTTGACTGGTAAAGAACTTTCAGATAAGATTAGAGAAATTAATGAAGAAAGAAAAAAGATAATTAGGAATTATATAGAAAGTATTCATGAATTGAACATGGCTAAAAGAGAAGAGTTGAGAGAAATTATAGAGGAAATAAAAGTAGGAAAAGAAATTGAGACTGATGGAATAAAAGTAAATGTTTCAAGAGTAGTTATAAGTGTCGATGGAAAAGAAATAGAAATTAAGCCGGGAGATAATGTCACTATAAATGTCGAAGGATTTGTAGTTAGAACTAGATTAAATCTTAGAATAAGAGAAAACAGAATAGAAGATACAGAAACAAATAAAACCTTAAATATAACTCCAGAAAAAATCAGAGAAAGAGTAAGAGAAAGAATTAGAGAAACTGTTCTAGAAAGAAGAGGAAATCTCTTAGTTTATTCAGTTGATGCCGAAAAAAGTGGAAGAATTTTAGGAATAGTTCCAGTAAATGTTAATCTAAGATACGAAATATCTGCAGAAAATGGAGAAACAATTTCAGTAGCTAGACCCTGGTGGAGCTTTTTAGTTTTTGGATAAATTAGGGATTCCATCTTTTTTATTTTTTCTTTTTTATTATTCTTTATGGATGCTTATATGTGTTTAGAAAAACTTGGCATTAATATTGGAGATAAGATAGAAATAGATGGAATTGTAGGATTTTTAATGCCTAAGACCGAGTTTAGTCAAGGAAACGTAATAGTTATAAAATTAGAGAATGGGTATAATGTTGGATTAAAAATTGATGACTGTAAAAAAATAAGAGTTTTAGAAAAGTTTGAAGAAAAAAAGAAAGAAAATTTTAGTTTTGAGCATATATTTGACAAATCTAAACCTATAGTATCTATTTTGGCTTGCGGCGGAACAATTGCAAGTAAAGTTGAGTATAAAACTGGAGCTGTTTATCCATCTTATAACCCAGAAGAAATCTTAGAGTCTATCCCAGAAATAAAAGATATAGCAAATATAAAAGTTAGAAAGATTTTTGAATTATTTAGCGAGGATATACAACCAGAACATTGGAGGATTATAGCAAAAGAAGTTTATAGTGAAATAAAAAGTGGAGTTGACGGAGTAGTAATAATGCACGGAACAGATACTATGCACTACACATCATCTGCTTTAAGTTTTATGTTGAGAGATCTACCCATCCCTGTAGTATTGGTTGGTGCCCAAAGAAGTAGTGATAGGCCAAGTAGTGATGCAAGATTTAACCTGCTTAGTGCTGTTATGTTTGCAGCATACGGTGAAATAGCTGAAGTTTTGGTTTGCATGCACGGTACTATTTCTGATGATTATTGCTATATACATAGAGGAACTAGGGTTAGAAAAATGCATACAAGTAGAAGAGACGCTTTTCAGTCAATAAATTCTAATCCTTTGGCTAAAGTATATTTCTTAGAAAAAAAAATTGAATATCTAGCACAAGAATATAGAAAGAGAGATAAAAAAAGAGAGCCAATTTTAGATGACAAAATAAATCCAAATGTTGGTATATTTTATTTTCATCCTGGTTCTAAACCGGAACTATTGAGAGAAATGAAAAAATATTATGATGGTATTGTTATTGCATCAACTGGTTTGGGTCATGTTGGAATAAATCCAAAAAATGATGTTTTATGTAAAAATTTCTTGCCAATCATTAAAGAATTAATAGATTCAGGTATACCTGTAGTTTTTGCTCCACAAACGATTTTTGGAAGATTAGATTTGGATGTTTATTTAACAGGGAGAGAACTTCAAAAAGTTGGCGTTATAGGTAATGGTTGTGATTGGACAATAGAAACGGCTTTAGTTAAACTAATGTTCGTTCTAGGACACACAAAGAATATGGACGAAATTAAGAAAATGATGTATGAAAATTTAGCCGGTGAAATTAGTGAAAGAAGTGAAATTTAATTACAAAGAATTGGGACTTAAAGTTGGTCTTGAAATTCATTTTCAGTTAGATGTTAGTAAAAAACTCTTTTGTTCTTGTTCTTCAATGCTAAAAGAAAAAGATTATAAAGATATAGTAATAAGGAAATTACATCCAACTTTTTCTGAGTTAGGAGAAATAGATTTGGCAGCTAAATATGAGTATTTAAGAGACAGAACATTTTTATATGAAGTTTTTGAAAAGGAAACATGTTTAGTAGAATTAGACGAAGAACCGCCACACAATGTAAATAAAGAGGCTTTGATAATTGCTCTACAAATAGCTAAATTGTTTAATTGTAAAATTCCTGATGAAATTTATGTTATGAGAAAAATTGTCATTGATGGTAGTAATACTTCTGGATTTCAGAGAACAATGATAGTAGGTTTTGATGGATATTTTATTTTTAAAGATAAAAGGGTGCCAATAACTCAAATTTGTCTGGAGGAAGATTCAGCGGCTATAGACAAAGAAGAAAATGGAAAAGTTTACTATAAACTCAACAGATTAGGAATACCTTTGGTAGAAATAGATACAGGAATTCTAGAAGATTTCGAACCAACAGAGATAGAAGAAATAGCATATCACATTTTTTTGATTGCAGCTTCAACTAAAAGAATAAGAAAAGTTTTAGGATCGATTAGACAAGATGTAAATGTTTCTATAAAAAATGGAGCTAGAGTTGAGATAAAAGGAATTCAAAGACTAAGTTTAATATCTAAAGTTATAGAAAACGAAGTTAAAAGACAGTTAGATTTAATAAACAGTGGTAAAAGGGTTGAAAAAGAAACTAGAGCTGCTCTAGAAGACGGAACAACAGAATTTATGAGGCCATTACCTGGAGCCCAAAGAATGTACCCAGAGACAGATATTAAGCCAATTAGAGTAGAGGAATTACTAAAGGATATCAAAGAATGTAGATCTTTAATAAGCATTATAGAAAAATATGAGAAAGAATATAAGCTTTCTAAAGAACTTATAAACTCTCTTCTTAAGAGTGATTATTTTTATCTAGTCGAAGAAATAGTTGATGAAACTGGTTTAGAAGCATCATTAGTTGCTGGTATTTTAACTTCAACTATAAAAGAAATTGAAAAAAAAGAAAAAATTAAGTTTGATTTGAATGAAAATAAATTAAAAGAGTTTTTCAATGCATTAAAAAAAGAATTAGTTTTCAAAGAGGCGGCTTATGATATTTTAAAAGAAATGTGCATCAATAAAGAAGAAAAGATAGAAAATATTATTAATAAGCTAAATTTGAGGCCAATGAGCGAAGAAGAGATTAGAAATATTGTAAGAGAAGAGCTACTAAAGGTTAAAGATTTAAAAAAAATAGAAGGCATAGTAATTTCGAGAGTTAGGGGCAGGGCTAACATTAAGAAGGTTATTGAGATAATAAGAGAGGAATTGAATAAGAGTAAGGTATAAATACTTTTAATACATACTAAATTATGAGTAACTATTTTAGCCTAATATTTTGGGATCTGCAAAGAAAAAAAGGAATCATAGATTTGGAAGAACTAGAAAATATAAATAATAGTAGAGAATGTATGTTAAGATGTCTTTATAGTATAAAAGTATTATACGAAAGATTAGACATGCCTTATGAGGAGTTTGAAAAAAACTATAAAGATATGAAAGTTAGTGAAATAAGAAAAATATTAGA
>JAWAJM010000045.1:0-5407 GCA_038996625.1 Candidatus Aenigmatarchaeota archaeon | reverse complement strand
CAGAAAGACAAAGAATAGCCTCTCAAGTTAAAGAAGGAGAATCCGTATTAGTTATGTTTGCTGGTGTTGCTCCGTATGCTATTCAAATAGCAAAAAAACAACCAAAAGTAGAGAGAATTGTATGTATAGAAATTAATCCAGTTGCTGTAGAATATGCTAAGAGAAATATAAGATTGAACAAAGTTGAAGATAAAATAGAAATAATAGAAGGTGATGTTAGAGATGTGAGAGAAGATTTAATAGAAAAGTTTGACAGAATAGTTATGCCACTACCCTTGGGTGCAGAAAGCTTTTTGGATATTGCTTTAAAATACATAAAAAGAAAAGGAATTATTCATTTTTACAATTGGGGCAGAGAACCTAACATATTTGAAAATGGGGAAAAAATAATTGAAGAAAATTTTAAAAAATTCAATATCAAATATAAAATTTTAGAAAAAAGAAAAGTACTGCCATATGGACCTAGAAAATGGAAGGTTTGCTTCGATATATTAGTGAAAAAGGAGAATGATTAAATGGACATATATGTAGATGCTTTAGCTTTTGTAATTATTTCTGTAGTAGTATTGTTAGACATAATAAAAAATAGAAAAAATATTAAAAGAGAAAAAATACTCTTATTTAGATTTTCTAACACATTTACTAAGAAATTATCAGATTTTACAAAAAAAGAAAAACATATATTTAACATTATTTCTCTAATCTCTCTAATAATTTCAATACCTACAATAGTTATAATCTCTTATATTTTAGTCTCTTCTTTTCTAAAACTACAACCTACAATTGCTATAGTATTGCCAAGCGTTTCTGGTTATAAATATCCTGGGCCTGTAATATCTGTACCTTTCTTCTACTGGATAGTCTCAATTTTCCTTATAATACTATTTCATGAAACGATGCACGCAGTAATAGCAATAAATAATGGCCTAGAGGTAAAAAGATATGGAATTATTTACTTGTTTTTAATCCCCATAGGCGCTTTTGTTGATCTAGATGAAACAAAACTAAGAAAGTCTAACCTAAAAACTAAAATAAAGGTATATTCTGCTGGATCTTTAGGGAACTTTTTACTAGCATTGATTTCTTTTTTAATAATTTATTCCTCTCTATATTTATTCAATATAGTTATAGAAGATTGGGGGGTTTATTTTGAATCTACCATACCAGAAAGTCCTGCAGAAATGGTTAATCTTAGTGGAGTTATATACCAAATAGATGACAATAGAATAAAAAATACCTATGATTTAAGTAGCTTTTTATTAAATAAAACTCCTGGAGATAAAATAAAAATCTACACCACTTCTGGGGAATATGAGCTAGAGCTAGGAGAAAAAGATAATAAAAGCTTTATAGGTATAAACAATGTTAAAACGTATTTCGTATATAAAGGCAGCAAAAAGAAAGTTAGCGAAAGTTTTATCTCTCTATTTTCTCATCTTTTAATATTGTTTAGATGGGTTCTACTACTGTCTTTGGGTGTAGGTCTTGCAAATATGTTACCAATAGTTCCTCTAGACGGCGGCTTAGTTGTTAGGGATATTTTAATCGAGTATTTTGGAAAGAAAAGAGGAGAAATGATAACAAAATTTGTTTCTATCGCCTTTATTTTAATCATACTCTTTTCTTTTATTCTTTCTTCAAGATTTCCGATAAAGGTGTTTTGACCTCTATTTTTCTAAATTCTAAAAATCTTGGAGGATATATTTTCTTTATTGTTTGTTCTAAACTTTTTTTGTAATCATCCGATAAAACTTTACTTAAGAATTCTTTCAAGCTTAAATTTTCTATATCTTTTCCTATAACATCCATTAAAATTTTTCTAATTTTTGTTCTAATTCCTCTAGGTACTTTCCTTGTGACAACAATCATTTTTATTCTCAAATCTATTCCGTCTTTTGTTTTTTTATCAAAAACTAAATCTATAACATCTACTCTTCTTCTGATCATTCTACTAATGTAATCTCTCGTACACTCCAAACCATCAAAATATAAATAAGCGTTTTCTCCTTCTACCTTTCCAACTTTAAAACTAAACTTTATATAATACTTATTTAAGTCTTCCAAAACATCGATAGCACTTATTATTATTCTTCTACCTAAAACAGCTTCAGGTTCATTTGCAGGAATCTCTCCAAGTATTTTACCACCTAAATATGATGGTGATACTATTTTTAGCCAAACTTTCTGTTTTTTAGCTTTAACCATTAAACTCACCTATTAGTTTATCTATTCTATCAATAAATTCATATATTTTTTCAACAGGTATATATGCTCCAGCTGCATCCTTATGTCCACCTGCCTCTCCACCAATTTCATTAGCCGCTGTCAATAAAATATTTCTTAAGTTAATATTTTTATTACTATTGTTTCTGGCAGATACTTTAAACATATCTATTTCTTTATCGTATCCTATTCCTATAACTGGTTTGTCTCTTTGTAGAAAAGAATACATAGAAACTAAAACACCAACAAAACTATCTGGAATTTCTTTATTATCAAAAATAAAAACAGAATTATTCTTTTCTATAATTTTTCCATTATTTAAAGTACTCATATAAAAGCTCAAAATTTTTCTATATTCTTCAAAATTCTTAATTGCCCTATCGAATATGTTCCTATCCTCTAAACAAAACCTAAAGGCAAAATCTGTAAAGCCCAATCTGCTATTAGCATTTATTATACTGACTACTTCTCTTACATCCGAAAAAAATTCATCTTTGTTAACAATTATAAAATTATCTCCAACTATCTCTTTAGGATTTTTGTAGTAAAATATTAATTTGTCAACAATTTTTCTAATATCGTTATCACTCAAACTATCTAGCGTCTTCCATTCTAAACCACTTTTTACTTCTATTCCTAAATCTCTCAAAAATTGTATAGCTGCTAACTCGTTTCCAAATATTTCTGGTATAAATAAATCGGAGTTGTAGGCTAATGCTTTATGTATTGGTTTTTTTCTTCCATAAATTTTAAGACCCTTTTCAACTAAAATTCTATCTCTTCCATACTTTTCTATTAATTCTCTAAAAATCTTACTATCTTCTTTTCTATCTCCTATAGCACCATAAATCATGAATTCTATTAAGTCTTGATTTTTTTCATCTAACGATATAGCGAACAAAAAAGTTAGTATTGACGTGCAATAATCTTCTGGATTAACTTCGTCTTTAAATTGGTGTGGATTTATATGAATCAAATTTTCACTATTAAATTCAGTCATCTCATGATGATCTATTATAAACACCTTATTTTTTTCTATTATATCTTTTAAGATGTTTAAATGCCCACTACCCATATCTAAAAAAACTATAAGTTTTCCATCTGTATCTATATAACTTTTAGATTTAGAGTTTAGCTGCTTAAAAAATCTTAACTCGAACTTTTTCCCTAACCTTATTAAACATTTAGATAGTATTGCAGCTGAAGATATACCATCCGGATCGTATTGAGAGTATATTCTAATTACCTTACCTTCGCTTAGAGTTAATAATAACTTAGCAGCTTCATTTATTTTATCAGAAAACAAGATGATCACTTTTGTATTATAAGTCTTGCTCTCTCTATATCAAAAACGAAATCTTGAGGTATAATCTTTCTTCTTTTATAGTATTTAATTAATCTGTTAATTTTTGATATCAAGTTTTCATAGCCTTTCTTAGATGTTTTATCTTTTCTGTTCTTTTGTAGATGATCATATAAGTTAACGGCCTTTCTAAACAAATTTAACAAATCTTCAGGATATTCAGGATATAATTTATTTTCTTTCATTATTTGCACTATTGATTTACCAGTTATTGTTTTAACATCCGGTATCCCATACTGGTCTCTCAAAATTGTTCCAATTTTAGCAGAAGAGTAGCCTTGTTTAGCTAAATCTACCACTAACTTATATACTTCCTCTTTCTTGTAGGGTAACCATCTAGGCACTATCTTTACAGGAGGTTTATGACTTCTGGACTTTCCTCTTTTCCTTGAATACATTCTTGCCATATCTATACCTCCTTTATTAGCCAAATTATTACTAAAGATATTGTAAAAATAAAAATAAAAAATGATGATATCATAGATACTATAGTTACTAAACCCTTAGGATATAATGCTGATAATCCTATTGATAAACTAAGTAATACAGAAAAAGTTAAAAGTAGCCCCGCTATTATATTCTCTAAAGTTTCCAATTTATTCTTACCCAAAATTTTACTTCTCAGTATATCTACCACGTTTTTCAATTTCATCCACCTTTTTTATTACTTTTTCCCAATCTTTGAAAAATCTTTTATATCCTATTAAAATATTTTCCCAGATTAAATTTAAAAAACGAAAATGAGTGGACTTAATTGCTTCTCTTAATAAATTTAAATCTACACCCTTATCTTCAATTCTTTTAGAAAAGTAACCCAATCCAAAATCTATAAAATAAACATTTTCATCCTTTAATATCATGTTGCTTGTAGTTAAATCACCGTGAATTATATCTGAAGAATGTAACTTTCCTATATTTTCCCCAACCTTTTTAAATATTTCTCTTATTTTTTCTTCATCCAAATAATTAACTATATCTTTTAACCTTTGACCATCTATATATTCCATTATAATTTTACCTTTTTCTTCATCGACATTGTAAACCTGAGGTGTAAATACTCCAATTTTTCTGGCTTCTCTTAAAAGCCTAGCTTCTCTTCTAGTCCTTTCTTTTCTCAACTCAATGTCCAATTCTTCGATTCTATAAGATTTTTTAATTCTTTCTTTTACCAAAACTTTCTTTCCCTCAAAAATATCTAAGTATATTATTGCTTCTGCCCCTCTCTTTATTATTTCCATAAAATCTATTTTTCATCTAAGTCTTTAATTCCTTCATCTGTGATCTTAAAAGTAGCTTCACTTTCTGGTAAGTTTGGTGCATCTATAAGTCTTGCTATTCTTATGTTTTCCTTACCTTTTCTTAAATATAATCTATAAGTTGAAAAATGCGCCAATATATGACCTCCTATTGGTCTGGTAGGGTCTCCAAATATTACTGATGGGTCAGCCATTACTTGATTTGTTATATAAACTGCTAGATTGAATGCATCCGCTAACCTTTGAAGAGTATGTAAATGTTTGTTTAGTTTTTGTTGTCTTTCTGCCAATTCTCCCCTTCCTATGTATTCTGCTCTAAAATGACTTGTTATACTATCTATAACAATTAACCCAATATTTTTTTCTTCAATTTCTTCTCTCAACTTTTCGACAATAAACATTTGATGTTCGGCATTATATGCTCTAGCAACGTATATATTTTTTAAAGTTTGAATTGGATCTAACCCTTTAGCTTTAGCCATTTCAAAAATTCTATTGGGACTAAATGTCCCTTCACAATCTATAAATACACAATTTTTATTCAATCCTCCTTTTTCAGGAGGTA
>JAWAJM010000044.1:0-5490 GCA_038996625.1 Candidatus Aenigmatarchaeota archaeon | reverse complement strand
ACCGAGTTTGTTTGAATTCTTCGGACCATCTACTAACTCTTTTAAAATTCTAATTTCTGTCTCTCTTAAGTTTAAGTTAAGTTCCTGAAACTCTTCTTCACTTAACTCCGTTAGATCTCTAACTCTATAGATAAAAGCATCGTAATCAATTCTTGTAATCATTTCCTCAATAAAATCTTTAGCCATTTTTACATGCTCTTCTTTTACTTCAACAAATTTTAGATCTTCTGAAATAGAATGTCTTAAGCAAGCAAAAGCAACCGATATTCTTGTAAGAACATCTCTTATGCCGGAATGTATTAATGGATAACTAGAAGAAACCCATTCAAACATTTCTTTCGAAAATTCGACTATTTTTTCCTTAGCATTTTCAGAATATCTAATATTTTCTGGCTTAAGACTCCATACCCATAATACATGTTTCCTAAATATTTCATCCGGTATCGGTCTTTCTTTAGGTTTAGCAGTAGCTATTAATTCTCCTGATACATCTTCTGTGCAGAATGGAATAAATAAATCCCATCTTGTAAGGTCAACGGGATTGAAAAAAGCTCTTGTATCCATAAGTGCTTTCATTTTATAATAGTAATTTTTCATTGGTGGGTGATTTGGATTTAATGTTGCTACTATTCTAACTCTAGCTAATCTTTCATCAGAGACCGATCTAGATACTTTAACTCTTTGTTGCTCTAATATTTCTCTCAATTGCACCATGTCTTCTTGACTTAGATAATGGAAACCGTCAATAATTACACATTTTTTATCATTTAATGGGAGTGCACCCCAAATTATACTTTTATTATCTGGATCTATACTGTATGCTAATCCGGTTCTACTTGCTGTTTCTCCAAAAACTAAATCACCGATTTTGTAATGCATGTAAGTAATATCTTTAGCTATCTCAGATTTTCCTGTTTTCGTATCTCCAATCCAAATAGTTCTTATACACCCTCGAATTTTTCTTGAGTTGAAAATGTCAAAAATTTCGTATGGTGAATGCAATGTTAGAAGCATACTCAATTTTTCAAAGTTTCTTCCAACTATATGAGGAGCTATTTGGTTTTCTAATACTAAATCGAAATTTTGATTGTCTCTAAAATATTTTATGAATTCCAAGTGGTCCTCTTTCGTTATTTTGATGTTTTCAAATTCATCTTCTAATGGGTGAATTTCTTTTGATAGAAATTCTATTTTATTTGTTTTCGGGTCTTTAAATACAATAGCTTCAATTTCAGCTCTTTTGGACCATTTTGGTATCCCTATATAGTAAACTTTCCAAACTTTGGATGTCAATGATTTGTATTCTTCATCTGAAAAAGTTTCAATGTTTTCAGGTAACTCTCTTACAAATAAGACGGAATAGTCAAAACAGTCACCATATGAGAAAGACAGCTCTGGTTCATGTTTTTCTTTTCCATCTTTACATTTCCCCCAATTCGAAATCAGCCTTAAAGTTGTTGACCTAACTTTATTTAATGCCAATTTCTCATAAAGCGCTTGAATATTTTCTTCGTCTAATAAATCAATGCTCTTTAGTTGCTCACCACAATTTTTACAAAATACTCTTACATATCGTTCACATGCTCTTCCTACGTCTTCACCAACAATTAAAGCTTTAAACTTTATTTTTCTACCGATAAGATTAGCTTCAATCTTTGATAATTTTGTTTCAATAATACCTTTCGTGAATTCTTCTTTTATTAATTCTCCTTCTTTCAATATTTCCTTTATCTTTTCATTTACTCTCATTTTCTTCGACCCCTTCGCTTGTCGTGTTGTTTACCATGGACTTGAGGACTTCATTCACTATTTTTTCATTGATGCGAATGCCAGCAAATTTGACATATTCACAAAGCCTTCTGTCTACCCAAATTTTTAAAATCTTTTTCGCGTCCTGACGGTTGATTTTGTAGAAGCTGAAAAAACTCCAAACATAGGCATAGGGTATGAACTTTTTAAAAATCAAAACCTCCAACTTTAAGGATTTGTAGAATTTTTCGAATAAACTGATGGCAAAAAATTCAAACGGGTCGTTTGGGTTATTTAAGCCGACACATCTACCTTTTATATATCGCATTCTCGTCCCCTACATTAATGTTTTTCTCTTCTTTTATCCAATCCATTAATAATTTAAAAATCGGGTTTTCCTCGAGGAGCTTTTTCTTTATTTCTATCTCAGTTTGCATCCTTTTCACCCTCATATCTCTTAAAAAATTCGAATAAGGCCAACCTAACGATCTCAGATTGACTAAGACCTTGCACTTGTGAAAATTCTTCCAATTTTTTGTTTAGCTGTTCGCTAAACATTAATGTTTTGGCTCTCTTTCTCATATAAGTGACCTCCTGTTATACCAATATCTCATATTCATATGATAATCATTTAGTATTTAAATATTATTGTTTTACAATATATATTTTTCAGTAAACATTTTTTCTATGTTTCATATAAGTATCCTTTAAATAGTTGAGTATGCAATTTTATTTAATGGATGCTTTAAATTTTATTAAATCAAAATCTACCAGGGTCATGATAATTTGGTTGAGTTGTTTTGATAAAGCTAGAACAATTGAGGAAGTTGGTAAAATATGGAAATATAGCGCGAGTAGGGTTTTACATTTAGGTAATATACCCTCAAAAATGTTAGAATATAAACTTATTAGAGTTGAAAAGATAGAAAGAAAACAAATTTACTTTAGAAGCAGTTTCGAAATATATTTCGACCTCCTTAAAAATATTGTTGAAGAAGTAAATACCAATTCTGTTAGAGAATTTTATCAAATGTTTTTAAAAGAACCCGATTTATATCTTAAAATAATAGATAGTGAAGAATACAGACAAATATTTCTTAATGTCTTTTCGATTAAGAAACTCTATAATGATAATAGAGATTTGGCTGGTAATTATAACAGCGCTTTGGGAGTCCCTTTATTAGGTTTAATATTTTTGGTTTTCTTAAAAATATTCACAAAAATTATGAATGATAAATTTGAAAGAGTGAAATCATTCACGTGTGAAAATTTGAGAGCGTCAACTAAAATTGTTTCACCATCAGTAAATATTGACGACTACATGAGTGATATAAAGGAAAAGTTGAGTGAAGAAATTTTCGAAAAACTAACAGAAAATATAGAAAGGACAGAATTTTACAATCAATATTATAGTTTTTGGAAGGTATTTTTTTCAACATTGAGAAAATAAGAGAAACAAAAAATTCTAGATTTCAAATAAATCTTCAGCTTTCCTTTCTTTAACAAATTTAACGAAAATCTTTTTGAAATCTTTATCTCTTTCAGCATAATAAATGAAGAAATCTCTAATCAACTCTTCCAACATTTTCTTCTTTTTCTCAACCTCGAACATTATGTTTAAGTCAAGTGGAAAACCACATTTCTTACAAAAATGAGAAAGTATAGAATTTATTTCACCACATTTTTGACATACTTTAATAGTTTTCACTTCTTTTTTCTCCACATTTTCAACTTTTATTCCTTTTGCTTTTAATAGGCTTTCATCGACATCATTTCCTGATAAATGAACATAAACTGAAGCCATTCTCGAATCTTTAGCCCAACCAAAATATACTTTTAATTGTTGCTCAGTCAATATTTTTGCTAAATGAGTAGCTCTTGCATGTCTAAAAGCATGTGGATTACAAGCTTTAGTTATTCCAGCTTTTTTACCCAATTTTTTCAACAACTTTCCAGCAATATTTGGTAAAATTCTTTTTTGATTTTTTGGGTCTATCCATAAATAGCTTTCAGGATTTGATTTAAATGGATGTGAATCTAACCATGAAAGCAATTCTTTACTATAATCTAAAATCCTAACTCTTCTCCACCCGGTTTTTCCTGAAACTAAAATAAAACAACCGTAATCATCAAAACCAACATCTTTAATTTTTATGTTGAGAAATTCACTAATCCTACAACCACTTTCATATAAACATAAAACAAAAGCTTTTTCCATTATATTTTTTCCTTGAGAAGCAATAAGCTCAATCTCTTCTTTTGTTAAAATTTGCTCAGGCGGTTTTTCATTGTTTTTCTTAAGAGTTGTTTTAATCCATGCAACTTCTTCAGGATAATTTCCTTCTAAACTTCCAAATTTAAGCCATCTCATATAAAATTTCAATATTTTTTTAAAGTCGGATTTAGTTGTTTCAGAATAATTTGGATTGTTGTTTATCTTTATCACTAAACTTTCTATATCTTCTTTTGTTGCTTCAGAGAAATCTTTACCTAAGAGTTTTCTTAAGGTTTTTAAGAAATTGATATATTTTTCTATTCTTCCTTTTGAATAATTGTTTGCCTCAAGCTTTTTTACAAATTCTAAAATCTTTTCATATGTTTTCAAATCTATATTTTTCAGGCTTTCTAATCGGTTTTGTATTTTCTTTTCTCTGTTGTATAAATCCATATTTTTTTCCTATAACTACCGTCTTATATACTCCACGTATGGGCATCGGATAATTAGTGGATGCTCCCCGCGAGTCTACTTTAATTATCCAATGCCCATACATTCTATTATTAGTATTGTTGTATAAAATTAAATCTTTTTCTCTTAATAAATGAATTCTGTTTTAGACATCCACGACATATTTTTATTTAAAAACACAAATTTTATTTAGATAAAAGTAATTTTGAGGCGGTTAGAATCAGATTAATGTAGAATTGAAATTTTTTGTTATTATTATATATTATTATATTTTATTTATGTGTTAGAATCAGACTAATGTAGGATTGATGTATTTTACTTTTCATAACTATTAATGTCCACATTCCTTTTTTTCAAAACTTCCTCAACGCCATCGATTAAATTTTTCTTAACAAAATACTTATACGCATCTAAACTTAGATATAGATTGTAGTTTCCATCTACATCTTTACTTACAGAAATTAAACCAACAGCCTTTAGCTTCCTTACTATTTTGAAATATGTTTTCCTTTTCTTCACTATTTCTTTTGCTTCAGATACACTTAACGGTCCTTCTCTTAACTTATATAGTAATTCTTCTGCTGAATTTCTTATATGCTCAGCCTTTCTCTTATTTGTAAACAATAGATTCAATAAAGTTTTCAGGCTCATAAATTACCTTCACTGAGGGAAACTTAAATCCCACATTTATGCATAAGATATACATATGATGGACATATGATATGTCTATCTTTAACATAAATTATGTATAAGATAAACATTTGATGGACATGAGAATTACATAAGATTTTTTTGAATTTAACCCATTTTGGGTTCACGAAAATTTCAACTTGAAAAATTGAATGGTTGAATTTACCCTTAAATGGGTAAATCACATACTTATGACCCTGATGCTACAGGAAAAGGTTTTGAAAATCAAAACTTAACCCAAAAAGGGTTATGCACAATAATAATATTTGCATGTGTATAATAACATTATTATTATCTAAAGATCAATAAAGTAGTAAATCACGATAAATCATTTTGCTTCTCAAAAAAGTAGAAGAAAGACATAT
>JAWAJM010000043.1:0-5522 GCA_038996625.1 Candidatus Aenigmatarchaeota archaeon | reverse complement strand
AGAAATAAAAACAGAGGTTATAGAAACAAAGACATTATTGCAAAATTTAGAAGAATATGTAAAAGTGACATTGACAAATAAGATAGATACGATATATAATACTGTTAGTGAGATATTAAATGAACAGGTAAGACAATACAACTTATTAGCAGAAAATTATAATGAAGTAATCAGAATAAAAGAGTTTATCACAGAACTAAAGCAAGAAATGTTAGATACAAAAACAGAGATTTTAGCATTTTTGATTAGGAATGAGGAAAAGTTATTAGTGATTGAAAATAGGTTGGGAGAAGTAATTAATGAAATAAGACAAGTAGTAATACCAAAGATTGACGAAGCAAGTTTAAAATTAGGAGAGGCAATAGAGATGTTAAAGAACATTACTGGTGTGCTAGATATACAGTATTGTGGAGATAGATTATGCTCAAAAATAGATGAGATATTATATGAATTATATAAGATAAATAACGATATAAAAGAAATAAAGACTAGTATAGAAGCAATATCTCCAGTTAGAATCGATATAAAACAAATAAAAGAAAGATTAAGTGAAATATATTTAGAGATAGATGCAATTTTTGATGAAACATCTAAATACAATACTGAAATAATTGAGATAAAAAATAAAATAGAGGAAGTTAAGAAACTTATAGGAGAGGTTTATTCAGAACTTGAAGGAAGACAGACATATCCTGGAGTACAGGCTATATTTCCAATATCTCCAGCGACTGTGGGAGTAATAGCAATAATTTTTGTTATACTGCTATTAGCTTATCTAATTATAAGAGCGAGATTTAAACAATAATATTTCAAATATTTGAATATATTTTTTTAAAATAGATAAATTATTGATAAAATATGTCAGATAGGAGATATCTTCTACTATTATTGGTATTAGCAGTACTAGCTTACGGTATATATTATACAGTAAAATCTCAGGTAGATTTTGTTAGAGAGGATATTCCAGTATATGCAATACCAGTATATGAGACGGAACTTGTATTTCAAAGAGATGTTGGCAGATATGGAACAGGAATATGGGCAGTATTTCCATACGAGTTACATGGAAAGCCACATTTTATAGCAATAGAAGAGATTTTTGATCCCTCTCCTACATATACATTAAAGGCAAAGATATATAATATTACTGGAGGACTGGTAAAGGAGTTTGTTATAGATACAGTGTATGGAATAATATACTCAGCTCCTGTATATCCAGGTCGTGAGGATGGGACAATTCCTGCTACGGGATATAGCATAGGAAATATATCTTCATTATCATTAACAAAAAACCATTATTATTCTCTTGGTGAAAGCGGATTTGAGATTAAAACAGTAACATATAACATATTGTTGATAGAGGGAAATATTGTAAGACTAGAAAAAGTATATGGAATTGACAGAAAGATATACTTTGTGGATGAGAAAGGCGAGATAAAGTATACTGTTAGAGTAGTGCAGAGAGGAAACAATCCAATAGAAGGCGGAGAATATATTTTAGAAGTATATCAGGGAGAGACAGGACCAATAATTTATAACAGAACAATATCTTTAGGAGAGGAAAGATATTTTCACTCCAATTATTTATACCTTCCAATATTTGAAACAAAGAGATATATATATTATGTAATACATTTGATGAAAGAGCCGGTGAAAGAAGATGAGAGAATATTTGTGATTGCTTTTAATAAAGAAACAAAAGAGTTAAATGTTGTATTAGAAGATGCTAAATCGGAAGAATATATAGCATGGCATGAAAAATATGCAGTATCATATGATTTAGATATCTTACATATAGCACAAAGAATTCTTATAATAGGAAATAAAGCATATTATATTGACGGAAATAGATATTATCTTCTTGCAGGAGTAGTATTCAATGGATTTATGTTTTATCCTGTAGAGGGAGAATACCAATTCTATGAGATACATTCTCTACAAAAAAGTGATGGAACGATAACAACCACAAGAGAAGCAATTGGAAGGGTATACTATTATGAAGATGTAGGAGAAAGACCTAAATTAGTTTGTACAGCACCTGATGGAACAGTTAATGAATATTACGGAACACTATTAAGTAGACAAGAAGAATTTTGGAATATAGAAATATTAGGATTAGAAACTAAAAATCCGATATCTTATGTTAGAGCAGTTTATGAAAAGCCAGTAGACTGTGATAATTTGAATAAAATAGCCCATTGTCTTCAAAATGCAATTGTAATTTATGATTTAGAGAATAAGAAGTTTTCATATAATGTAATATCAAAAGAATGTATAGAAGTTATCGAAAGTGGAGGACAAGCTTTATATAAGTATCCAGAACAAGTAAACATTGGTAACATGAAGTATCTTTTGCTTACAGAAAAGTATCAATTTACATATTTTGGATTAACAGTTCCTAGTGAAAAGACAATATATAGAGTTAGAGTATTGACTACATATCCAACCATAGAAGCTTTAGAGCAAAAGTATAAGGTAGAGCAACCACCAACCTATCAACCACCTACTCAACAACCACCAACATACCAGCCACCAACAGCAGAGTATCCGGAAGAACAAGTACCAGCCCCACAACCAACTCCACAACCAACTCCAGGAGTGCAAACAGTAATAGAATATATAACAAAACAACCAATATTATTAATAGTAATATTAATATTGATAATAGCCATACTCTTGGCTATTACTAGAAAATAATTTTTTTAACTTTTTAGATAACTACATATAAAAAAGGATAAATACTTTTACTACGATAAAAAAACTATGAAAACAAAGCTTATTTTAGCTATACCTTTGACAATACCAAAAATAGTAAGAGGATACATATACTGGCTAGATGAGTATAAGGAAGAGAATGTTAACAAACAAGAGGATATAATTTTATGTAATGAAACTCAAACTCCAGAATTTTTATTATATAGAGCATCAGCATATTTAGTAAAAAGTGGAGGATATACATCACATCTTGCAGTACTTGGTAGAGAGATTGGGATACCAGTATATAGGTATGAGGATCTTGATAGAAAATTACTTAAAAGTGGGCAGAAGGTAATAATAGTACCAAATACAACTACAAGTTATAAAATTCCACAGACTACTACTTTATATACAAGGATTATAGCTAAAAAATCCGGAGATTTAGATAGATTGTTAGAAAAATACGAATTATATAAAGAAGCATTTAATCAACTATCTAAAGATTTAAAGATAATCGATCTGAAAATAATTGATCAAAAAGTAGAAGAAATAGATAATGAAAGAATTTCTATAAAAACGACATATGAAATAAGAAATATAGATAAACTAGTAGAAGAGATAATAAAAGATCCAATAAAGTATAAGGAAATTGTGGAAAGTAGTGGGAATCCAGCGATGAATCACTTATGTATACCTTTAGCCGAAATACTAACAAATTACTTAATAAATATTTACGGATTAGATAAAACAATGAATAGTTTAAGAGGAATAGAAGCTTATTGGCTAAAAATATCTAAGAATTATTTGAAAATAAGATATGGATTAGATATAGATATAGAAAATATAGACATTGGAATATATAAAGAAAATAAAGAAGAATGTAGAGAAGATTCAAAATTATGTAACATCTCAGAATTTATAAAAACATGTATTAAAAAATATGAATCTAAAAATATGATCTACAATAGAAATAGCTAATCGGATGAATATAGTTTAATAAAAATTAGAGACAAAACGATTGAAACAGAAGGACATATAATTAATCTTAGCAAAATATCTAAATTAAAAATAGTACTTAAAATTATACATGATAGAGCATAACATACTATGAAAAATACTAAGAAGTACAAGTATGCCTTATCAAAAATAATCTTCATAAAAATATATTTGTTTTTTCAGATTTTTTATAATTTTTTTACAGGAATAATAAATTTTCAAATGTTTGAATAAAAATTTTTATTATATTATAAAAATTTTAAAAAATATGGACAGGGGAACAAAGATACTGCTGTTTATAATAGCAATAGCAGCAATATACATAGTATATAAAAGCCTTTTCCCAGTTGCTAGAGCATTTGGAGATATAGGACCAGTTAGAGTAGTAGAAGGACCATGGCTAGAGGGATGGAGTTTTAGAGTACCTGTAGACATAGGACCTAATACGGGAGGAGATATAACAGATACTGTCGGAGTTGCAATAATAGATACTAAAACATTAATAGATCTAGGGTTAATGAAGCCAGATTGTTCAGATATAAGAGTTACCGATTCTGATGGAGTAACATTATTAAAGTTTTGGGTACAGCCAGATTCATGTGGTTTAAATAATACATATATTTATATTAGATTACCTATAGTGAGATCCGGAGAAACAAAGAGGGTATATATATACTTTGGAAATAGTAAAGCAGAATCTGCAAGTAATGGATATGAAGTATTCGATTTCTTTGATGATTTTGAGGGAGAAGAAATAGATTTAAATAAATGGCAGATAAGTAGTGGAACAGTAGGAGATAGAATATATTTAAGTGGAGGAAAGTTATATATAGAATCAGATGGATATGCCCCAGTAAAAACAATTGCTACTAGAGAAAGAGTAGTTAAACAAAATTCTGCTGTTATAGTAAGAGTTGCTCCAGTTGCAATTCATCTAGGACATCATTTTGGAATAGTATTGGCAGATTCTTTATCTTCTCCAAATGGAGTAGCATATTTAATAAGAGGACATGGTACGGGAGGAGTTTATAGTGATAACTTACAAGCCATTAATGGAGGATCATGGGGAAGTGGCAATGGTTTTTATAGATATATGCCGAACTTATTTGAAGTATATAGACACAATTACTATAGAACAGCAATAATAGAAAGAAGAGGAACTGCAGCATATCTACATTTTGAAGGAGGTACAGTATCTGTAAGTTTCCCACTTGCCGGAGAATTATATATCGTAATTCCAAGAATGTGGGATGAAAATACAGGAGATAGAGGAGTATTTGCAGTAGATTTTATAGCAGTGATAGAAAACTATAATGAAAAGCTAATGGGTGTAGTAATAAGAAATATAATATCTTCAATAGAAACACATAAAGATATATTTGATGTAGATGTATTAATCCCATCAGATAAAATATACTTTACTAATCAGTTTCCATTAAGATTTAGAGTAGTATCTGGAGAGACAGGAGTATTTAGAGTATTTATAAATGATAAAGAAATAGCTTCTGTTGGAGTAAGTAGAGGTATTATTAAAAATGTTGAGATTCCTTCCAGTGAAATAAGCAAATATATAAAGAAAGAAGGAAAGTATATAATTAAATTTAGATTTGAGAGAGGAGATTTTGTAAGAGAAGTAATACATGAGTTTATATATGGTATTCCAGGATTATACGGAGATCCTAAATATAGATATAGAATCCCCATAGTTATCGAGGAGAGATCAGGAAATGATTTAGTAGATGTAGTTATTCCACTTAGATTGAATCTTAGAGAGTATATACAATCAGGAATGATGCGAAGGGATTGTTTCGATATTATGTTTACAGATT
>JAWAJM010000042.1:0-5522 GCA_038996625.1 Candidatus Aenigmatarchaeota archaeon | reverse complement strand
ATTCTAATAAAACAATTTTTGTTTATTTTGGTAACCCCCAGTTAAGTAGCAGAAGTAATTTAATGTCTATTTTTACAGATGACGTGACTATATTGTCAGCCACCTTACCATCTGGTAGATATGATTTATCCTGTGCCCCTTATGGAGATAGTATCTATTGTTTTGGAGGTTTTAATGGTAGTTATTTAAACCAAATAGTAAGATATAACGTCACTTCTAATACAATAACAACTATGTCAGCCACCTTACCATCTGGTAGATATGGTTTATCCTGTGCCCCTTATGGAGATAGTATCTATTGTTTTGGAGGTTTTAATGGTAGTTATTTAAACCAAATAGTAAGATATAACGTCACTTCTAATACAATAACTATTATGTCAGCCACCTTACCAACTGGTAGACGTGGATTATCCTGTGCCCCTTATGGAGATAGCATCTATTGTTTTGGAGGTTTTAATGGTACTAGTTATTTTAACCAAACAGTAAGATATAACGTTACTTCTAATACAATAACAACTATGTCAGCCACCTTACCATCTGGTAGAGTGGGATTATCCTGTGCCCCTTATGGAGATAGTATCTATTGTTTTGGTGGAGTTGATAGTGGTGGTTATGTAAACCAAATAGTAAGATATAACGTCACTTCTAATACAATAACAATTATGTCTGCCACATTACCATCTGGTAGATATGGTTTATCCTGTGCCCCTTATGGAGATAGTATCTATTGTTTTGGAGGTTTTGATGGTAGTTATTTAAACCAAATAGTAAGATATAACATTACTTCTAACAATGTAACTATTATGTCAGCTACCCTGCCATCTGGTAGAGAGTATTTATCCTGTGCCCCTTATGGAGATAGCATCTATTGTTTTGGAGGTAGTTCTTCAAACCAAATAGTAGGATATGGAAAAATAAATAGTGGATATGAATTAAATGTTACAATTTTTTCGATGGAATCCTGGATAAGAATTTCTGGTGGCGGAGGAAGTTTGTTAATTACCGGTGGAGGTGGTGGGGTATTAAAAATAAAATAAGTCTTTAAACTTGAGGGAATTTGAACTCTTTAAGCTTTAGCTATCTTCAAAAAACTTTATTCCATTTTTCCATCAAAATCTGAGTAGAAAGAAATCAAGAAAAAATTTCAAGCCAAAAAGCTTTCGGTTTCGAAATCCAGAATCTAGGCATAAAAGAAGGCATATTTCAAAGATAGGAAAATTAAGAAAATGCAACACCAGAGGAAGATCATCCTTGAAACTATATCACTCTACAATCTAAGGCTCTACACTAGAGCAAACTAGAAAGTAAATACTCAAGCTTTCACATAAGGATTCTGAAATCAAGATTTATTCTTGGATAAAAGAATATTCTAAAATTTACACTTTCAGCAGACTAAAGGAGTAAGCGATAAAAATTTTTAAACCAGAGGAAATGCTAATTTTCATTTCTTATCCTCCTTAGAAAGTGTCTCCAGATAAATTTCTATAGCTTCCTTTACATTCTTTCTAACCTCCTCTAGGGTGTCTCCTTAAGTATGGCACCCCGGTAGCTCTGGAACAAATGCTCATACCTACCAGACTCATCTTCCATAATAACTATATTAATTGATTTTCAATTTGATTCACCATTATACCTATTAATTTGAAAATTTAAATATATTGGAGCTAATAAGCTTTCGAGGGTAACATCTGGTACCAAAAAGACCAGCAAATAGTAGAGTAATAATTTTCGAGTATTGTTAAATGAACTAATCATCTAGTTCTTATGAGATAGGTTATCACCTTACTGCACCAAGATTCGACTGGAAGCAATTAGCAAGCTATCAAAGCCTAACAAGACTAAAGGTAGCAAAGCACCTTCTTTTAACCAAAAACCTACTTTCAGAAGAGCAGAAACGAGCCTTATTTTCTTCAAAATAAATGATATTTTTCCTTTTCCCAAGCAAACTTTGTAACTAATCTACTAGCAATCTCCATTGCTTAAGCAACGGTATCCTTGATTATAAGCCAAACGCTAATAAAGTAAATACTATTAATCAATTAAAAATTTATTTTTTGGCAAGCAGAACTAAGTTGTTAGTAAAAGATTTTAAGGTCGCTTGATTTAATGAGGTTTTTTATGAATTCTTTCCTTTACATGCTGTTGTAAATGTTGGCTAAAAATCTATAGCTATATGTTTCTTACAATTATTGACATTCTTCTATCAAAAAATATTTAATTATTGACATTTAATTGTCAATTATGGTAGATGAAACATTAATTAGGGAACAAAATCCTTGGTGGATATCTAAGGATAGAATATTAGAAGATGATAAAATAAAAGAAGCTTTCTCAAGAAAGAACAAGCTTTTGTATAGTTTTGAAAGGAAATCCAACATGCTTTTCTTTGGTCCAAGACAAACTGGAAAAACAACCTATTTTAAGCTTTTGATATATGATTTATTGTTCAACAAAGGCATAGACCCTAAGAAGGTATTCTATTTTAGCTGCGAAATGTTAAGAAATTTTGAAGAAATAATAGAGCTTGTTAGAAAGCTTGATATGTTTATAGAAGGTGAAAAGTACGTTTTTCTTGATGAAATAAGTTTTGTAGAGAATTGGGAAAGAGCAGTAAAATATATTCTAGATTCTTCTTTATCAAAAGAAAAAATTTTTTATATCACTGGCTCCTCTTCCCTAGCACTTAAAAAGGAAAGCTTTCCTGGCAGAGCAATTGAAATAAAAGAATTTCTCCCTCTTTCATTTCGATCATTCATAAATATATTTGGAAGTGAAGAGTTAAAGAAAAATTTGGAAAAGATCAATTTTATTAACTTAAATGAAGTTTTTGGAAAAGCAAAAAAGATGTTTTTCTATATCGACGAGCTCAACAAGCTTTTCTTTAAATATTTAAAATGCGGAGGATTTCCAAGAGCTTTTTATGAATTAATGGAGAATGGAGATATAAAAGAGGAAACTTATGACATTTACTGGAAATGGCTAATCCACGATATAGCAAAGATAAATAGAAGCGAAAAGATAGTTAGTGGCTTGCTTTTGGGTATATTAAAAAATTACTCAACAAAATTTTCTCTTAGCTCAATTGCAAAAGAAGTAGAGATAGGATCTCATGTAACAGTAAGAGAATATTTAGAAATATTAGAAGATTTGTTTGTAATTAAAAACTTTCACACTTTTGATTTAAATAAAAAACTTGTAGTTTACAGAAAGATGAGAAAAGTTTATTTTACTGATCCTTTCCTGTATCATGTAATACAGAGAAAACTGACTGGAAAAAAAGAGATAGAAAACTATGAGAAGATCGTTGAGGGTATTGTCGTTGAAAATTTAACAAGATGTATAAAGGATAAACTAAAAATAGGCTTCTATCATAACAAAAAGGAGATTGACATTTGCTTTGGCGATTTCGGTATTGAAGTCAAATGGCAAGAAGGAGTTAGTTTTAAAGATTTTCCAAAAGTTGATATAAAAAATAAAATTATACTTTCTAAAGATATATTAAACTTTGATGAAGCCAATAATATTTTAATACTTCCTGTTAGCTTGTTTTTGTCCCTCATTTCTTAATTTTACTCAAAATTTCTACTTTTGACCTATCTATACTAATAGAAACTAAGCTCGTAATTAAAGTTTCAAAGCAGCATTGAATAGCGAGAAAACTATTTTGAATTCTTTTCTTCGCGTGCTATTTACAACAAGCGATCATCTTAGCAATCTTTTAATCTTATTTCTAAAAAATCTAATTTTCCTTTCATTTATTTTTGAAACAATATCTTCAAATTTCTGCTACAAAGATTTTTGCAGATCTAAACATCTCATTTATCTTATCTTCCCTGACGATCCTCAGATAATACTGGGCATCAATTCTTCTATCTTTATGTTCTTCAATTGTTTTAGTTATTTCTTTTCCAAGCAAACATGTTGCTAATAAAATAGAACAAAAATGATTTTCACATTTTATACCAATTCTTCTCAAAAACGAATAAAGAGCATAATATTCAGCATAGTAAATCATAACAGTAGCCCATAGGAAATCCTTCTCATTTAACATAGTTTCAACTCTTTTTAATGTATTTTTCGCTAATTCTATATATGAGTCTGAAATGATCTTGCTTGGTTTAGTCATTTTTGCCCCATCTTTTACTCTAAAACATCATTTAACTCTTTTTTCCATAATACCACCATAGAATATCAATAAAGCTACTATGATTGTGTAGGATCGTATGATTTGCTAAAATCTCTCTTACAAGTGGCTCACCTTTACTTAAGGCTGATAGGAACTCTTTTCTATTCAAATGTATCTCATTAGTTTTGTAAGGTAATAAATGCTTTGGCAACTCAATTTTTTTGTCAGACACAATTAAAATGTCAAGATCGCTATCTTTCGTGGCTTTGAGTTCCGAGAAACTACCAAATACACAAATAATTCCGTTAACAAGAGTTATGTGCTTTAAAAACGAATTAAATATAGGATACTTTTTAAGAAAAGAAAACATTTTACTAATTTCAGCCTCTATTAAGAGAAACTTTGTTTCGATGTTATCTAAATTTAGTTCAAAATACTTGTGTTTTCCTTCAAGATTATATCTAATAATATTTTTTTCTTCCAAATCTTTCATAATACGAGATGTTGTTTTTAATGGAATTTTAGACAGTTTAGAAATCTCTCTGAGATAGAGCTTCCTTCTAAAGTCAGAACAAAATAAAATTAAAATTCTGTTTCTTTTTTGACACATATGTATCTATTATGACACAAAGTATTTAAATTTTTAAGCGACCTTATGTTTGTGCCTTATGCAATAGATGTTATGAGATATAGAAAAGCGTACAGATTTCTAAGATTAAGGGAATAAGCAATTGAAATTTTTAAAAGAAATAATCTTCAGGAAGTTTTTAATTTTTCAGCTTCAAATAGCAAAGCTATAGTTACTGAAGAGAATATATAGAAAATCCACAGTATTTTTACTATATCATAGAAAGATCTAAAACCATATTAGATAAAAAGCTAATCTTTGAAGATAACAAAAATAGAAAAGAAAAGGTCAGCAAACAAACTTCTGAATTAAGTTTGTTGCTAGCTAAAACCAACAAAGATAGAAATAAATCAATCCAAAACTTCATGCTAATTAATGACACTGCAACTATAGCAACTGAAGTGCTATTATCTGACTAATGATGATACAAGTTATATTAAGAGCAGAAGCTTTACTTTTTATTAATTATTGCACTAAAAGATAGATTATAAGCCAAACGATAATAAAGTAAAATGCTATTAATCAATTCATACTCTATGCTTTAGCTCTATCAAGTAGAACAAAGCTTGCTGCTAAAGAGTTTAAATGTGCTTGATTTGATGAAAAGTTACTTTGAACTTTCTCTTTACTGAACTTTCTCTTTACATATTGTTTATAGGATTAGTTTTTCTATATTCCTTTATGACAAATTCAGCATTTTTAAAAGCTTCTTTTACATCTTCTTTAGTTGCGAAAAACTCTAGTTCGTATAAATCTTCGTGCCTTAGT
>JAWAJM010000041.1:0-5538 GCA_038996625.1 Candidatus Aenigmatarchaeota archaeon | reverse complement strand
AAACACACGGAGCTTTTGGTCCACTCTTTTTACTTTCATTTGTCGTTTTGGTCGCTTATTATCTTTCGAAACAACTAGACATATTAGTTTCTATATTCTTGAGTTTAACAATAAATATATTGACATTATTACTTTTAATATGGCTTGGTGCTTTAGAACAAAACGTAGTTTTTGTTTATATAGTATTACTTTCTGCAGTCGGAATTGTTGCCTGGGTGAGATAAAATGTCAGTTGTTATAGGCGGTTTACCATATGAGGAATATGTGAGAAAATTTGGAGAGGAAGAAGCTAAGAAAACTTTACAGAGGCTTTATGGAACAACAGATATAAAGGTTGCTGAAGAAATTTCAAAACAAAGGCAGAAAAAAGTTGTTGAAGAGGCACATGGAACATTAGTAGGTATTGAAAAAGAAGGGAAAAGTTTTGTTGCTAGAATAAGGGGAACGAGCGTTGAACCAATTGGAGTTGATAACAAAATAAGTACAGAAGAAAAACAATCGATTTTACAATTAAAAGAAAACATAGGCGAAAAGGGTGAATTAACTTCTGTATCATTTTCGCAAGAACAAACTCAGCAAGGAATAATTTTGCATGCTAGAGCTTCTTATATGCCTAAAATTCCTGAAGGTAAAGTAGTTTTTGTGCACTCAGATAGTGGAATAAGAGCTTTTGTTGTTGGTGAAGATTATAAAGTTAAAGATTTGCCTAAAGAAATAGAGCAAGAGGTTATTAAGTTTTCTATGGAAAAGGGTGCAGAAAATATAAGAATTGAAGGTGGGAGAATAATCGGAGCAATAAGAAAACAGGAAACAATACCGAATGAGCAAAAAAAAGTTATTGATGTTAGACCTGGCGATATAGTATCTGTTGGAAAAGAAACATTAACAGGATATGATATTGTTAAAGCGGGGGGCATAAAAACTAAAGAGGACGTAAAAAATGTATTAGAAGAAATAAATAAAGAAAAAAGATTGAGAGAATTACATGAGTTGGTATATGTAAAAGGTAAGTATGAATATTTTGAAGAATATATGAAGTTATGGAAAGAATTTACATCCAAGCCGGCAGTTATTACTAGAGTTGAGGCATTTGGAAGAGTTTTCGAAGTGACGGCCCCAGACGTTGCTTTTTTTGGCTTACAATTTGTTCCAGGTTTAAACTTAGTATCTTCAACATATTTTGTTGTTCGTAGTGGTTCTCATAGCATACAAACTACACAAGAAATTTTAAAAGAAGGTTTAACGGTTGAAAGAGCTGTCGATTTGGCTTTATCGACTACAGCAACGGCATTAGGAGTTAAAGGAATGGTTAGCGGATTTAAGTCTGGAGTTTATCCCGGCATGCAAAAAGAAATTGTTAACACGAAAGCTTTAGTTGATACGAAAGTTATTTCGCAAGGTGAAAAAGGATATTACGAAACTGTGATAAAAACAAAAGTTGATAAAAATGTGATTACAAGCAAAGAATTTGGGCATTATACAGTAACTGAAAAGCTAGATGACATGTTTCTAGGTGAAACGAAAGGTTTGAGAATAACGAAAATACAAAGGCCTGCCAGATTTGGATTTACTAGAGAAACGACAATAATAGAAACAACAACATCAGAATTTGCTGGTCGGGGACAAGAAATATATTATCCATCTAGAGCTTTCTATAGAAGTTTAAAAGTTGAAACGCCTGAAGGAAAAGGTTTTGCAACAAAAACAACTATTGAATTAGATAAAGGTTATATTGGAGTTGGTGTTTCTAAAAGCGGGGAAGATGTTTCTATTTCAATGTTAAAAGCCAGAGTTTTTGAGGGTGAAAACACTAAAATGTTGAGCGGTCTCGTTAAAGGTTTTTCTAGGTCGGAAAATGTAAATGTTTTGTATGTTGGAAAATACACACAAATTTCTTCAACTACCCAAACAACATCTTTAAGCGGATTAGTCCAAAAACAAGCCTCTCAATTTTTCTCTACAACAGTTAAACCTTTTATTCAAACTGCAAAAAGTACTTTATTGCCTGTTGTAAAAGCTGAAGAGATTAAACCTGCTGAAGAGATTAAACAACAAAGTATTACACTATCCACACAAGATATTCAAACTAGTTCTGAAACACCTTCAACTAAAATAGAGACGGTAGTAAAGACAGAATTGCCTACAGAAGTTGTGAAAAAGGAAGAAACTGAAACTGTTGCAGCAAATATCCCGAATATTAATGTTGAAGAGACATCTCTAAATATATATACAAACACAAATATAAGCACGAGCGCAGATACGTCGATAAAGACAGATATAAACACGAATATAGATACTACTGTAGACACATCAATGGATACAAGTATTAGCACAAATATAACAACATCAACCGAAACATCAACACAATTAGAAACAACAACAGCAATATCAACTTTTATTTATCAGCCTCTCCCAAAATTTACTCCATTTCCCCAAAAATTTATGAAGTTTGTGAGAATACCACCAGTACATGGATCATTTAAAGGAAGTTTTAGAATGGAGCCTCGAATAACTTTTAAACGAATGTTCAGCGATATAAGAGATTTTTATAAGCCAAGCGTATATTCTTATAATTTTAAAGTAAAATTTGCTGATATGAATAACTTTACTAAAACATTTTTCAGACCATTAATCGGGAGGAAGAGAAGATGATAGACAGCATATATATTCCAGTTTTCGTTATGGTTTTAATAATTATTTTGCTATTTGGATTTTTCTTAATAACTAAAGTATTTACTGCTTTACCACTTCCAGAAGACATAAAAGAAACATCAATCGAAAATCTAAAAAACTCTGCATTCGTATTCTTTTTGGTTATTTATTTTGGTATACCTGCCGCGTCAATTATTTTGGCGCTTGTAAGTGGTGGAAACAATTTGTTGCTAATTATTTCTCTAATTCTTCTAATTGTTAATGTTTTTATTTCAAGCTTAATGAAAAATATATTTGTTGCAACATTTGAAAATCTAGAAGAAGCAACACAATTTATTTCTTCAAATCCAATAATGTCTAAATTGATTGAATTTTATCCAATCATAATGTTTGTTTTCGGGCTTTTAATTATTTTCGCGCAGTTTTTTGTTTAGAATATAAATATGTCAAAATTTTAACTTTTAATTGGTGAGAATATGGCGTTCACTATCCAAAAGATGCCAGCAGTAGTAATGGCTTTCATGTTCGTAATACTCTTTCTAGGAATAACAGTATATGTCTTAAATGAAATAGCAACACAAGCAAACATATCAACAATATCAACATTAACTCAAAAACTAGGTGACTGGGGACTTACCTGGATACCAATATTGCTAGTTGTTATCGGAGCTGGTCTAGTAATTGGAGTGTTAATAAGAAGTTTCGGAGGAAGGTAAGTAACCACCTCCCCTTCTTTTTTTCTTTTCTTATAAAATAGCAATTTATAAATATACCTAGGCAATATATATTTATATGTCGATGAAAGCAGGAGAAAAGGGTGTTTATCTAGTTCTTCCAGAAGAATTATACAATAGTTTCAAATCAAAAGTGTATTCTGAAGGCAAAACTGTAAAAGATGTCCTGCTTGAGCTAATAAAAAAATACCTTGAGGAGGTGAATAAATGAAAAAAATAATGTCTTTTCTTCCTGCAATAGTATTTCTTTCAATAGGTTTAGCGGCTTTAGTAAACTATCTCAGTAACACACTTAGTTTTCAAGCAAATATAGAAAGCCCATTCAAGCTAGTGATAGATGAAACAGAAACGACATTAAAAGGAACTATCTATGGAGGAGGAACATATTATGTTGTATACACGGTAGAAAATAGAGCAAACAATGAAGTAACTGGTAAGCACGAACTAACAATATATATGTCATGTGAAGGAGACGAAGTAACAGACGCAAAGATATATAAAAATGGAGAAGAAGTTGCAGTTAATATAGAAAAAACGTGTGACGAAGGTAAACTAGTATTAACATCGGGCGACATTACTGAAAATAGTGAAGCTACAGACACATTTAAATATGAAATAACATTCAACCCAGCAATTGAGCCAGGTGAGTATGACTTTGAACTAGTAATTAGACCATGAGGTGCTTAAAATGAAACTTTCCGTCTTTCTTCCCCTTTTTCTTCTTTTAAATGTCGCTTTTGCAGACATTTTAAAAGCCGGCAGTAGTTATTTTTTTGATTTTCCAAAATGCGAAAAATTGAATGTAACATTTATATGTGAAGAAAGAATAGAGGACAGCGAATTCGTATTAAATGATTGTTTTGAGTATATAATAAGCGGTTTTGAGAGAAAGTATGTTTGTGATTGTTTTGATGGCTATGTTTTAAATCTAACAATTAACAAGGCATCAAAAAATTTTTGTACGATATTTTTCACATGGGTGTATAAAATATATGCTGAAAGGCAAGTAGAAACAAGGATATATACCGGTGGGATTACACAAATATATAACACGACAAACGTTACCAACATCACGAAATATGAAATAAAAGAAGAAAGGTGTAGCATCGGGAACATTTCTGCTGATGTAATAACCGAAATTGAAAAAACAAAAATCTTAATTGCTGAAGAGGGGGAGAAGACAAAAAACATATTAATTTTAAGTTTTTTGGCATTAATTATTATTTTCATAATTTATAAATACTTAGAAAAGAAAATGAAAATATGAGCCTAGAGGTTAGTTTAGCAATAATTTCATTTGTTTTTGCATACTTATTCATAAACACACAAAATAAAGCACTGAAAAATTTCTCCTTTTTAATGATCTTTTTTCACATTTTGTTAATTTTTATCGTTAAATATTCGGAAATTCAATACTCCAGCACATTTATTTTTGCATACGGCATGATACTTATTTTCGTTTTTGCGGTTGTGTTAATAGATGTATTGCGTGAGTTTTTCAAAACGGTGATTAAAAGTGATTAAAAAATTTTTGATGCTACTTTTCTTTTTCTCATTTTTTCTTAATTTTGCCTATTCTCAAAACTACCCATATCCTTTTTTCCAACAAGATAGCATACAAACATTACGTGAATTTGAAAGCAACTACTACAGAAATATTTTTGAAACAAACATAACTCACGACATAATAATAATTCCACATTCATACGATATTAGTGGCTCTCCAATTCTTGAAATCGACTCAACAGCAACATCAACAATAAATTCAACAGATTATATGTTTACAACTTATATTGAAGCAGAAAGTGAAAATATAACAAAAGTTGGAAATTGGGTATTTGTTACAGATACATCTTATTCAAATAGCACATACATACGATCGAATAACATAGGAGATTATGTTGAATTTACTTGCAATTGCTCTGCTTTTACTGTATGGTGGAGGAGAGACACAAGTAATGGATATATAGATGTTTATGTAAATGACAGTTTGTTTATGCAAATAGATACATATGGCTCAGCTTCGAGGCAATTTTCTAACATTCATATTGCTCAAAAGGAAGGCATATACAAAATAAGATTGCAAGTTTCTCAAGACAAAAATCCAAGCTCAACAGGAAATAAAATCGAAATCGACTTAATAAAGTTTGGA
>JAWAJM010000040.1:0-5580 GCA_038996625.1 Candidatus Aenigmatarchaeota archaeon | reverse complement strand
CGGGGGTGAACCTATATATATATTTAGCGTGGGTATTTAAAAGCTTTACGGTCAAATTTTTGGCTTTTTTTGGGCTTTTTTGCTTGGCTGACCGAAAAGTATTTAAACTTTTCGCGAAAAGCTTAAATACTTTTCTGTTTACTGCAAACTATAGTTTCGAGTAGCGAAATGCTTAAATACCCATTTTTGATGATTTTTGTCCTACGTTTTCAAAGGGTATATAAGCTTTTCGGTCTTTTAGTTTATAAACTTGACGTTTTCGCGTTTTTGGTAAAAGTTCAAAGAAATTCGAGGGGTACATATTATATACCCTCGGCTTTTTTTTGAACTTTTACCAAAAGTGCGTATTCGCGTTTTTTCCAATTTCGCGTTTTTGGATAAAATTTTGTTAATTTTTATGTGTTTATGTGCTGTCCCGCGATGTTTTGTGTTGCGAAGTGGAGTGGAGTATATAAGCTTTTCTATTGTGTAATATATATATTGCAGTTTGTAAATGTTTAAAGTTTTTCTTTATTATTAGAACTATGTCTGAGAAGAGTTTTATTGAGGTAAGAGCTAGGTTGAGTGAAGAGGAATACTTCGAATTATTGGGGCTACAAAGATATTTATATGAGAAAAAGAGAATATTTGCTCCAACAATCTCAAAATTAGTTAAGTTTATTATTTTAGATTACATAAGAATGTCGAAAAATGAGCAAATTAAATCTGAACAACAACAAGATACTCAGCAGCAAAACACACAACAGCAAGATGTTCAGCAGCAGAGTGATGCTCAAAATATTTGGTGATGTTAATGGATGGAATGAATGGAAAATATGGAAAAGTGATATATATGGATGGCGAAAACCACTATAGTAAAAAAGAAGGTTTGATTATCGGTATAGAGAGTGGTATGCTTTTTATTAGGACTGATAAGTTGGAGGCTATTCCAATACATAGAATAATTAGAATTGAGGTGTAGATATGGATGTTAGAGGATTATTACAAAAGTCAGAATGGAACGAAATTGATTATATCAATTTTATACTTGAAGCTTGTGTTAGCTCGTGTAGATTTGGCTTAATTAAAGAAATAGAGGGAGATACTTTTCATTTGACTAGGGGTAATATACATTGTTTGTTGTCTTTACCATTTGGTTCTGGTAAAACTAGTAGCTTAGTTAAAATAGAGAACGGTGAGATTGCGACTGATCTAAGTTTTCCTGGTATAGTTGGTACTATAAATCGTGAGGGACAATTTATAGAGGGTGCTGTTGTTAGGAGTGCTGGCAAAGTTTTGATAATAGATGAAGCTGAGAGATTAAGTAGAGATGTTAAGCTGGCATTAATGAGTATATTAGAGTATCCAAATGTTTATAAAAGAGTTTTGGGTTTTAGATTAACTTCTAATTTTAAAAAGAAGACTAAGTTTTGTAGTGTTATAGCTAAGCAAAATACTAATGAATTTTATATTAGGAGTAGATTTTCGTGTATAGCTTCAGGTATGTTTATAAATCGTTCTGGTTTGGTTGATAGTGCTTGGTTTAGTAGATTTATAGTTGTGAGATTTAAACCAACGTTGGATTATTATTATGATATTTCTGCTGGTAAGAAGTCAATTAAAGTCAATCCTAAGATAAAGGAAATGGATTTTATTTTTGAGGATTATTTGAAATTTCATAACTATTTTTGGGATAAGTTGAGGAAATCTGTTCATAATAACTATTTTGAAAGAAATCCAGATATTAGGGGTTTAACAGTAAGAGTTTTGCAGGATTTAGTTAGGTTGAGTGCATTTGTTGAGAGTTTGGATGATAGAAGTACGATATCTTTTGATACTGCTAAGTTTATTGCTGATAGATTTATGGATTATATGATATATAATTTTACTACTCATAACTTAGATGAAATAGATCATTTTATTTTGAATAATTTGGGTACTATGAGTATTACTCAAATTGCAGAGTATTTAGGTAAAGATAAGAGTTTAATTGAGTTTAGAATAAGCAAGCTAACTGCTAAAGGATTGATAAAGAGTGTGTAGTATGGTAGAGGTAAATCTAAATACATTTTTGAGAAATAAGGCTTTAGTTAGATTTTTTGTAGATTTTAGATTTGTGGATGTGATTGATAATAAGGCTGTTGAGGTTAACGCTAAGAGTGGAGACGAGGTGGTTGTAAGTTATACTTCAGCTAAAATATTAGAGGAGTACGGAATTGCAAAAATTATTAAGGTGGTATAATATTATAGATAAGTTATTATATTCAATATTAAATAAATATTTTGAGGATGGTAAGAGGCAAAGGGTTATTGGCGAGTATTATCCAAGTGAGTTGTCTGGTTGTTTAAGGAAATTATATTTTATCTATAAACTAGGCGATAGGTATGATGAAAAGAGTGTTATGATTTTAAGTATTAGTAGAATTATTCACGACTTTATATCAGATTTGCTTTGTAGATATAATAATATTAATGGTATTCATATTATATCTTATTCGGAGGGTAGCGTTGATTATAATATTAATGATATTACAATAAAAGGTAGATATGATGATATTATACATATAAAATTAACTAATGACATAGAAGATACTTATGTAGTTGAGATAAAAACAACATCAAATATAGATAATATTAGTGAACCTATGAGTGAACATATACTTCAACTTAACTTTTACTTAGGTGTGCTTAATATAAATCGTGGATATATCATATATGTTGATAGGAGAAATTTCAATATAAAGGCTTTTGAAGTTAAATATAGCGAAGAAATGTTTAATGAAATTATTAATAGAGCTTTATTACTGCATCAGTGTATCAAAAATGATATATTGCCATCTAATATAAACTTTAAATATTGTAGTAGATGTCCATTTATAAAGGAATGTATAGAATATACATCATATAAGAGTAGTTAAGCTTATATGTTTATCGTATAAAATATAATATAGGAGGTGATATATATGGACATAAGCGAATTGGAGAAACTTTCTGTTGGAAAACTAAGTATATCTGAGATGCCAACATCTTTTGTTGGTGAAGTTGTTCAAACTGAAGTCAGAGAAGATAGAAGAGGAAAAAAAGCTCTTTTTGTTGGAGTAATGACAGAAAAGGGTAAAATAATAATAAAGTATAGTGGTTTGCATATAGAAGATGTAATAAAGTTTATGAGAGAAAATAATATTAAAAGTCTAGATGAACTAGTAGGTAAGAAAGTAAAATTCGAGTTGCAGTACTATAAAATAGGAAATCCTAGACATATTCCAAAGCAAATACTCTAGCCTTTTCTTTTTTTATTTCTAGTGATATATATGGTGGATTTGGTTAAAAAGAAGTTAATTGGGGTGAAATATTATAATTATAGGTTTTATTTACATTTAATCTATAGACCAATAGAAAGAGCTACTTGGAGAATACCTTCAAAATATAACACTTTAGCTCAATTTATGAGATTAGCTGAGAGCAGGGGTTATTATCAAAAGAGAAATGACCACCCTCTTGTTTTGGAGTTTGTTTTGACTTTTCCTAGCGATAGAGAATTAAGTGATAAAGAGATTGAGAGGGTTCTAAATTTTATTGATGAGATTTTATCATCTTTGGGTTTTGCTTGGATTATGAATTATAGTGAAGTTGGATATGATTATGAGGTATCTGATACACCTATAGATTTTCAGTGTTATGTTTGGTGGAGTAGGGATGGTAGAAGTGTTAGTGGTAGAATGGATCTAAAGAGATATGCTATGTATGTTTTAAGGGGGTTGTATGTATAAGTTGTATATTGATATAGATGGTAGACTTAGTAGAGAGTTGGTAAAGAGAATTAATCTTCTTAAGTTGTTGGGTAAGGTTTCTGTTGACTTGTGTAAAACTAATAGGGGATATCATTTGAGAGTATATTTTGATAGTCCATTTGAGCTAAATGGTAGCGATATTTTATTTTTGCAGTTATTTTTAATGAGTGATGCGTATAGGGAGTTTTTTAATTTCTTGCGTCTAAAACTTATAGGAGATGCAGGAAATATATTATTTAAAAAGAAATATATTAAATATGGTGGTAGATTTGTTGAAAAAAGCAAAGAGAAGAGATGAGAATGTTTGTCCATTTTCGATAGAATTTGATGCGTGTATTTTTTATGATATGTGTGAAAGAAAGGATAAGGGTAGCTATGATGCTTGTAAAAAAGCTGAGGAGATATTTAATAAAAAAATAAATTTGGGGGTGGTTGAATGAACGTTGATGATAAAGGTAATGTAAAAAAAGATGAAGCTCAAAAGGAGGTAACAATTGAAGAGTTGTTGGCTCAAATACTAAATAGAGAAAGAGAGAAGAAAAAAGAAATTGTTAGCTATGTGTAATTATGTTAATGGGAATACTAGGATCTTTAGGAAGAGGTAAGACTTTAGCTTTGACTTATCTATGTTGGAATAACTACTTTTTGAAAAAGAGGAAAATATATGCAAATTATACTTTATATGGAATACCGTTTAGATATGTAGATAGCATAGAGGCTTTGGAGAGTATTATACCATTGGATAATAGATTTGAGGATATTTTTAAGAATGAAGAGTATGTATTGGCTGGTGACGAGTTATGGAGATGGGTTTCAAGTCAATGTATTGGTAGAGGTAGTAGATTTAAGAGGGAATTAATTAATAAAATACTTTTGGCTAGTAGAAAAGCATTTATAACTATAATTTATACATCTCAAACTTCTAGACAAATAGATAGTTGGATTAGAGAGACAACAGATATTTGGGTTTATCCTATTTTGAGTGGTGATATACTAACTTTGTATTTTTGTGATAGAGCAATTAATTCTCCAACTTATTATGATTTAGTTAAGTATAGTGTTGATAAGCCAATAAGAGTTTGGGCAACACCATTTTATGCTATGTATAATACATATGAAAGGGTTTTGGTTTTAAAGGAGAGTGGTTCAGTTGGTTCTGAAGTGGTTTATGATATATCTAAAAATCCTGCTTGGTATAAGTATATTGTAATTGATAACAAACATAGCGAGGAGGAGTTTAAAAAAATGTGTGACTATATTAGGAAAAAATTTTGGTTGCTTGGTGGTGATGATGGAGAGAAAGTTTCAGCTGATAATAAGCTTGGAGAACCCAAAGAATTGGAGGGAAACTAATTTATATTTGACTTATATTGGTTTTTATAAGGCGTCTAAGTATTTTATGGATAGAGGTATAATTGTAGCAGAAACTATCAATGGCAAAAGGGTGTATAAGTTGACTGATAAGGGAAAAAAGCTTTTATATCATATAAAACAAATATATAAAATATTGGGTGAATACAATGACTAAAGTGTTATATTTTACAACTGACGATCAAATAGAAATTTTAAATGGCGTAATAAGAGATGGTGTTGTTTATATTCCAAAAAGAGATATAGCTTTTTATGTTAGTGATGTTCCAAAACTAAATATAGTTAAGAGGAATTTATTCGGTTTGCAAGTTAGTGAGCCTTTGTTTATAGTAACTTATGATTGTGTTGTTCCTGCTAAACTTGTGTTTAATACAGATGAAAATAGGAAAAAACTTATTTTGGAATTTAAAAGGGATAAAATGAATAATCCTGAGAGTTT
>JAWAJM010000039.1:0-5607 GCA_038996625.1 Candidatus Aenigmatarchaeota archaeon | reverse complement strand
TTCCAACATCCATTCAAACCATACTTTTACATCAATCCACTTTCTCCTCTCAAAATTTATTTTCATCTTCAACCGCTGAATAAATTTTTCTATTTCCCATCTTTGCAAATATATACTCCCTATCAACGGCCTTTTAGTAAATTCTTTTCCCGCTTTGCCTCTTGGTCTTATGTACCCTTCTGTTTTCCTTACAAACTCGGCTTCGGCGTATCCTCTCTCAGCTATCACTTTTCCTTTTATCCCTTCGATTAACCTTTCAGCCACTTGCACATCTCTTTGGTCGCTTATTTCAAAAGCTATTAATTTTTCCCTATTAGCAAAATGAATTACTAATTGAATCTTATTTGGTGTAGCTCATTTTTTCAAGTATCATTTCTTACTCACTTTGGACACGACATCAATTTTTTCTACTTAGTTTTATCTTATACTAAATGTAACATAAAACATAGTATGATTTAATTTTTCATATTGACATTTTGAATATCGTGTGGTATATTACAATTGCAATTGAGACTCATTCTCAACAAAAAGCTAAAAAAATAATTATTTCACAAAATATTAACTATTCCTAAATTAAAAAGGAGGTTGGTGTTATGAAAAGCTATATGAAAAGTTTTTTTGTTCTTTTGATTGTTTTCATATTAACTATTTATAACTACACCATTATTTTTTCAAACACACAAATTCCCAAAAGAGTCATAGCTGGTACGGTAGCTATATCAGAGATATTGGCGAAGTTAAATGTAAATGTTATTGCTGTTCCAACAACGAGTTACAAGTTGCCTAAAGAATATGAAAATTTACCAAGAATTGGTAACCCTATGAAGCCAGATTTAGAAGTTATTAAATCTCTAAAACCCGATTTATTTATCTCAGATAGTTCACTTGAAAATTCCCTAAAAGGTTATTTGGAAGATAACAAGATTCCGTATAAATTTGTAAAATTGGCATCCATTGATGATTTGAAACAAACAATATTAGACCTTGGAAAAACATTAGGCAGAACTGCTGAAGCTCAAAGATTGTTAACAGATATTAATTTGAGGGAAGCAAAGGTACTGGCGCGCGTTCGTGGGCAAAAGAAACCAAAAGTAATGATTATCTTTGGAGCACCAGGAAATTTCATGTTAGCGACAGAAAAGTCTTTTGTCGGTTCACTTGCCAAAAAGCTTGGTGCCATAAATGTAGTTAAATCTGAAAACGCGTATGTGCCTATTAATCTTGAAACTCTCTTAGTATCACAACCAGACATCATATTGAGAATTTCTCATGGTAATCCTGAAGCTGTGTGGGCTTTATTTGAGAAGGAATTTAAAGAAAATAAGATATGGCAAAGTTTCATTGCGGTGAAAAATGGTAGAGTTTACAATCTTGAACCTGATTACTTCGGTGTAGCTGCAAATTTAAAAGCCATAGACGCTCTTGAAAAGCTTGCTCAAATTCTGTACAAGTAAGGAGGTTATTATGGAAGGTTCTTTGAAATTATCGAATGCTTATTCAAAAAAGCGTTTCATTTACACTCCCTTCGTATTATCTCTGGCATTTTTAATTTTGAATATTTTTCTATCTTTGAGTATAGGTAGTGTTAATATACCACTTAAAGATATTTTTCACGGCTTTTTTGATAAAGAAGTACATAATCGGGAGATTATACTGTACCTTAGATTACCAAGAATTATAACATCTACAATTGTCGGTGCAAACTTAGCTGTGTCAGGTGTTTTACTTCAAGCGGTTATGCAAAACCCTTTGGTTGATCCAGGTATCACGGGAGTTTCATCTGGAGCGAGTGTCTTAGCGATATTGGTTATGCTATATCTTCCTCAGTATACCTTACTTTTACCAATTATTAGTTTTTTTGGAGGATTGCTCGCTGCTTTGATAGTTTATACGTTAGCTTGGAAAAACGGACTTTCTCCTGTAAGGATAGTTCTAGCCGGTGTTGCAGTCAATGCATTTTTAGGTTCTATCTCTTCCATGCTTGCTATACTTAATTCTGATAAAATTGCCGGTGTGTTGATGTGGTTAAACGGTAATATAGCTGGTCGTAATTGGAAGCATGTAACAATACTTTTGGCGTATTCTCCGATATTTTTATTTTTAGCCATTTTAGCTTCTAAGGCATGCAATTTGATTTCACTTGGAGAAAAAAATGCTCTAAGTATAGGGGTGAACGTCAATTTAATGAGGTTTTTGATATCGATTATTGCTGTATTTCTTGCTTCTATCTCAACAAGTGTTGTTGGTGTGATAGGTTTCATAGCTCTTGTTGCACCTCACATCTCGCGAATGGTAGTTGGGTCAAATCATAAGTATTTGATACCTTTTTCCATGATTTTAGGTTCAAATATCCTATTATTAGCCGATACCTTGTCGAGAAATATAGCAAAACCTTATGAAATACCTGTAGGAATAACGATGTCGATGGTTGGAGGACCATTTTTTATCTACCTTCTGAGAAGGAGGTTAAAGAAATGATACAAATAAACGACTTGTCATTTTCTTACGATAACTCAAGAACATTTATTGAAAATTTAAATGTTTTGATTCCCGATGGTAAGGTGACGAGTATCATTGGTCCTAATGGTTCTGGAAAGTCCACTTTATTGAATCTGATATCAGGTGTAATTAAACCTAATAATGGAACAGTAATAATAGATGGAACAGATATATTTAGAACAAAAAGAAAAGAAATTGCTAAAAAGTTATCTATCGTCTTTCAAAACAATAACGCCCCAGAAGATGTAACAGTCAAAGAATTGGTTTCACTTGGTAGAAATCCTCACAAAAAATACTTTGAACAGTTAAACGAACATGACTTAAAGATTATAGATTGGGCTATGGCAGCAACTAAAGTAATTCATTTAGCTGAAAAGCCGATTTCCAAAATTTCTGGAGGTGAACGCCAAAGAGCTTGGCTTGCTGTAGGGCTTGCTCAGAGTTCAACATATTTGCTTCTCGACGAACCTACAACTTATCTTGATATTAGGCATCAGATAGAGATATTGAATTTAGTTAGAAAGATAAACCATGAATGTAACTTAACAATAGTTATGGTTTTGCACGACATTAATCAAGCCATCAAATACAGTGATACTGTAATCGTAATGAACAAAGGAAAAATAATAGCATACGGAAGTCCGACTGAAGTTATAACGAGTGATTTGTTGTTAGATGTTTACGGGGTCAAGGCGGAAAAAATAATGCAAAGAGACCATCCGTATTATTTATTTCAAGAAGCTGTGTGAAAAAAGGGGGAAACAAAATGAAAATCTTACTCACGTATTCAAGTTTGACAGGAAATACAAAGAAAGTTGCCGATGGAATTTTCGAAGTACTTGATAAATCAATGACGACTTACTTACCTATGAACGAAATAGAGGATCCTGAGAGCTTTGTAGGAAATTTCGATTTAATTTTGATTGGTTTCTGGGTGGACAAAGGTATGCCAAATAAGGAAGCTATTGAATTTATTCAAAAGTTGAAAAACAAGAAAGTTGGAATTTTTATGACACTTGGTGCTTCACCCGAATCTAAGCATGCTCAAGAAACAATGGAAAAAAGCGTAGAATTGATAGAAAAGAACGGCAACACCGTCGTTGCCAAATTCATCTGCCAAGGAAAAATAAACGAAAAGCTCATAGAATTTTTTAAAACTCTCCCTCCGGAACATCCCCATGCTCTAACTGAAGAAAAGTTAAAAAGATATGAACTTGCCGCTAAACATCCAAATGAAGAGGATATAAAAAAAGCTCAGAGTATATTTTTAAAGGTGGTTGATAAACTATGCAATTCAGTGAACGAATAAAATCGCATCATGGTGCAATGGGAAATATAGAGAAATATTTCAGAGGACACACTCTGATTCACAGTTACTTAGAGAAAGAAAAACCAAAAGGATCAAAATCTGTGATTTACATTCATATACCATTTTGCTCTAAAATTTGTAATTTCTGTTCATTAAATAGAATTATGATGGTTCCACCAGATGATTATCACAAGATAATTATAGATGAAATAATAAAATACAGTAAATTGCCTTACATCCAAAACTCAACTTTCGATGCCGTGTATTTTGGTGGAGGGACTCCTACAACACTTTCATCAGAGGCTTTGAAGGAAATTATAATCGCGTTAAAGGAAAACTTCAGATTTACATCCGATGCTGAATTTTCTGTTGAAACAAGCATCAGTGAATTAACAGATGAAAAACTCGATATGTTTCAAGAAGTTGGTGTAAACAGATTTAGCATAGGACTACAAACCTTTTCAGATAAAGGAAGAGAATTGTTAGGACGCAGAGGAAATGGTAAATTTGCAAAAGAGAGAATAAAAAAACTAAAAGAAAGAAATTTTGCTGTTGTGAGTGTAGATATAATATACTCTTATCCAAATCAGACATTATCAGATCTTGAAAAGGATTTAAATACAATTTTCGAATTAGATTTAGATGGATTTTCGATGTACTCGTTGATAAGTATGAAAAATTCCAAACTTCAAAGCAATTTCAATGAAGAAACAGATTTCGAATTCTTCTCAAAAATTGTAGAATTGAGTGTTAAAAACGGTTACAAACTTCTGGAACTCACCAAAATGGTAAAAAAAGATAAGTACAAATACGTAATGAACAGAAACAAAGGAGAAGATACTCTCCCACTCGGAGCAGGTGCAGGAGGAAATTTTGGTGTACTTTCAGTTATGAATTTATCTTCTATAGATGCTTATAAAAAGTCAGTTGATGGTTTCGAAACTAGAACGGGAGTATTGATGGATGAAATGTATCTAAAATTAAACAAAATAAAAGGGGCGATACAAATGTTAGAAATACCTTACGAAAGTGATCTCATAGCTCAATCAGAAAGTGCTAAGATGTTTTTGGATGAACTCAAACAAAATGGATTCGTAATAAAACAAGATAACAAGCTTATATTAACATACAAAGGCGTTTATTGGGGCAATAATATAAGTAGAAAACTTATTGAACTAATAGAAAATGATATTTTAGCATCTCCCAAAGTGTGACCTTAGCCTCCTTTGTATATCAAATGTATATTAGATGTTGTCGGCCACACACCTTCCTTTCCCCCTGGAAACAGGGGGATTTTTGAATATTATATACTCAACTATTTTTGAAGAATTCAATTAGATCACTTCTTAATTAACCTCGGTATATACATCCCCCATTTTATCGTACTACGAAATTTCTTTCAAGAATCTGTTCGATGATATGATAAAAAACAACAAAAATTAGAATTTTCATTCATCCGCAAAAACTTTTGTTCATGAATTTTGAGTATTTTTCCCTTTTCGGTCTTTGAAATTATTGATTCGACTGGTTAAAGCCAAACTTTTCTCAAAGCATTACCTTCACTGTCTTTGCAGTGTTTATTCGTTCAGTGTTCAGTTTTGCTTTTTCTGTTTGGTTTTTGTCTTTGCTTTACTGAATTGCGAATATCTCTTGGAAATGATTGAGAAGATATTCGATTAGATTTGAGTAAACATAGCAAGTAAACTATTTCTTGATTCAACAGGTTGATTGGTTTTAGAATCGATTATTTTGTGTTGAATATGTAAATACTCACAAGCTTGAACATAAGAAGGCAAACC
>JAWAJM010000038.1:0-5849 GCA_038996625.1 Candidatus Aenigmatarchaeota archaeon | reverse complement strand
TTACTTGTAAACCTGCTTTTCCTGTAAGACTTTCCCAATGAATGTCAGAAGCTCGTTTTAAATAAGCTTCTTCTATAATGGAATTTACTAGTTGAACGATACTGCTATCTATAAGAGCTGCATCCTCAACTACTTCTTCTAGCGGTTCTTCGGATAAAATCTCCATCTCGGCCAAAATGGGTTTATCAAAGTAATCTTCTATTAATTCGAGAATATCTTCCTTTAAACCAAAAGCTATATTTGTATCATAAGAAGAAAGATGAAGAAATTTTTTGGTTTTCTCAATTAATTCCAGATTTTCAGGATCGTAACACACAAACCAAATTACGTTCTTATTCCTTTCTTTCAAAGGAACACAAAGCGTTTCCATAAAAAATTGCTTTTTAATATCAAGCACTTGAGGAAGTTTGGAAAAATTTGAAAGATCTCTTAAGTCAATAACAGGAAGTTGATAATATTTTTGAATAGCATCTAAAATCTCGGCTTTAGGTATCTTAAAAGTTTGAATAATTATAGTTTCTACGCTTTTATTTGTTTCTAAAGATTGGCGATATAAATTAATTATCTGTTCTAGAGAAAGATTTAGTTTTTTAAAAACATACTTTAATCTTTCAAATTTCTGAAGAGTCTGAATTCTTTCAGCCAATTCTAAATACTTAGGATTGGGAAAAATCAAAGACAGCCTTCTATAAATATCAAGAGCTTTTTTAAATTCATACATTTTTTCGTACAATTCTGCAATCTTTTCCCACAAAAATAATTCAACCTCTTTGGAAAGAGAATTGCGTCTCTGTAAGATTTCCAGCAGAATGTCAATTATAAAAAAGGAAGGAATATTTTTATTTTCATACTCTTCAAGTATTCTTTTTGTAACGACCAAATTATTTGCGTTAGAAAGGAGAAGCTCTCTTAATTCTACCGAAATAGCTTGCATACAGAGTTTCACCTCCCCTTTTTAAAAATTTAGAAAAAATAAATTTTAATAAACACTGGCTTTACTTTGTACGTAGCTAAAAATAAAAGACCTTCCGTTGCTACAACTAGGAGTTTTGAGGATTTGTTCTCTTTCGGAGAGATTCTTTATAACGCCAAAATCAAAATATAACAAAGATACCCCACTGGTGTAAAACGTGTTACTTAAAGAATTACTTAGTATGGCTCCCTGTATTTTTGAACCTATCAAAATTATCTCAGTTTTTTGAGCTGCTTCTGTAGCAAAAACAACTCCGTATATACTGGCTCCTCCTTCAGAATCAATTTTTAATTCGTTGTCAGATATTATGAGGACCGGGTTCTCAGGTGTCCCAATCTGAGATCTAGATTGAATGTCTAAAACCAAACTTCCCCTACCACCTGTATATATCAATCCACCATCCCAGAATATTCTATTGTCATCTATATAAACATTCTGAGAAAAGATATAAACATTTTTCAAGGAAGAATTGTTTTTATTATCGGTTATTCCATTTCTTGCTATCAAAGTAAGATTTCTTTCACTTCCTACATCTCCTGCTATAACAAAATCCCCTGATGCAATTATTCCCCCACCTGAAAAGTTTACAAGATTTATTGTAACATTTTCCTTAAAATCTAGTGCTGAGCAATAAGCAATATCGTTTATAATATATCTACTTGAAGACGTATCCCATTTGATGACTACGTCATATCCAGTACACGTAATTGTATTTGCCTTTGCTGTGCATTGAATGGATCTTCTGGAAGTAAACTTAATTCCACATACGTCAAAACTTCCACCTTTTACGTAATTATTATTAACTACTTCATCATATTCTCCAATTATTCCGTCAGGGGAGCCGTTTGTAAGTTTTACTCTAAAGGTTTTGCTGAGTTTATCTAAAAGCTCTTCTCTATTATTTGCATTGAATATAGTTTTTGTAAAATCTTCATTCTGATATTTATCGTTTATATAAACTACTGGAGAAAGTGTAGCGTAAACTCCTCTATCAGTCTTTGTGGGGCAATCTACAATTTCGTAAGCAGGCGGTATCTGACTTTTGTCTAGGTAACCAGTTAGTACACCCGGAGTTTTACAAATTTTTTCGCAACTTATTATTGCTGAACTTCCACCTAAGTTGAAGTTATCAAACCTTCTTGACATCAATGGGGCAATTTCAGCAATAGATTCTGCAACAATTGCAGTTTTTACTGCTTGTGCATTTTTAAACTTTGCTTTTGCCCAAAGGAAACAGGTTTCTCCTCCTTTTACTCCTCTTACTTCAACGTTTACCTCATCAATGTTATAAGTAATAGAGGTCTCAGTTACATTTGAGCAGGAAATTTCTCCATTATAGATTTTATAAAGAACGTCCATCAGAGCATAATTAGCTCCTTTTTCTGCTTTTTGCTTTTTGAATTCAAGTCCTAAGTTTATTAAACTTGTCCCAGAAAGTATAACTCCTGCAGATGCTATTAAAACCAAGACAAGGCTTAGAAGGAGAACAATACAGATAACAAAGCCTTTTCGTCTTGTTTTTTTAATTCTATTTTCCATACACTTTTTGTAACTTTCTTTCTTTTCCGTCTTTAGAAGTAAAAGTTATATTTACGACAATACTTCTTTCTTGAGATTTTACTTCGAAGTTTTTAACTTTTCCTATTTTTATATTCGCCTCATTGTAATTACAACTACTTTGATCTATTTTGTCTACAAAAAGAAAGCCATCTTGTACGTACAGTCTAATTTTAAACGGAGCTCTACTAATATAAGTTCCACTAGCTACAGTAGCGTTATTGTCTGTATCTTGTGGAACTAGAGAAATTTTAACTTTAGCTTGTTCTAAACTGTGATAACAATCTACATTGTTTTTATCAAGATTTATAGAGTAAACGCTTGGTTTTCCGTCTTTCATTTTAACTTCTCCTTTTTCCCAAACTAAATAACAATTTTGTTTTTCATCACTACTTAATCCACAAGATATTGCTTCAGCTGTATCCACAGTTGAATTTGTTATAAATCCAAAACCGTAGAGATTGCCAAAAAATTCCACTTCTCTTCCGTTGTCTTTTATGGTGATACACTGCGGATCAGAAGGGGGATAGTCATCACAAGGAGGTAGACTATTATTAATAACACACTTGTTATCTTTGCAGGGTACTCCAGCCCCCCATCGCGAAAACAAATATTCAATCGTTGCAATGGCATTTCTTGTATCTTCGTTTAGTTCAAACGCTTTTTTGTTTTTTACGTACAAGTTACTCGAAGTCACAAAAAGGGAAGTTACTATCAAACTTATTAAGGTACTCAAAGCTAGTGCAACTAGAATTTCGGTAGTAGAGATTCCTTTTGATTTACCCATTTTAAGTTGTTCCGTTGTTCGTAAGATTACAAACTTTGTCTCTCAAAACATAGTTTACATTGTTCTTAATAAATCTTGCTTCTATATCACTACAATTACCAGGTAAAGGATTGCATTCTCCGATTAGTTCGACTTTAATTTCTTTACCGTCACAAAAATATGATGTATTTTTAACCCCACCTTTACACGATTCAATAGCCGAACTTACTGCCCACGAGATACAGCTTAAATCGTAACTTTTGCGTATAAGCAGGGTTGAATTTGTAAGTAAAGAAAGAACACCCCCTGTACCAACAATAAGAATGCTCAAGATAGCTAGAGCAACAAGTACTTCTACTAGTGTTAATCCTAAGTCTCTTTTACACATTGCTCTTTTTCTACATAACCACTAAGTGATGCAACGTTAAAAATAACACACTGAGAAGGTTTTTTAGTTGATTTAAAGGTTATCGAAACCGGATAAAGTGCAATTCCTTTTGGGTCAAAAACAGTTCCTTCACGATTAGCTTCCAAAACAAAAGAAGGATCGTCTACTTTAATTTCTTTTATTAAAGAACCGCTACACGCAGAAAAAGGATTGTTTTTCAAAGTAAAAATTTGTAGAGTATTGTTTTTGATACAAATACTTACTCCAGTACCGCTTACCTGAGCTTTAAATCTGACTTGTCTAATTGCACTTTCTATCTCGGAAACGAGATAATTGAATTTGTAGGTCCTGTAATATTCAAATAAAGAGGGTAGAGCTATCGAGGCGAGAATGGCTAAGATAGATAGGAAAAGAATCAGGTCAATTAAAGTAGATCCTAATCCTTTCTTTTGCATGTCATACAACTGCTAAACTTCGGTAGTGTATTTTTATATATAATTAGGCTGAACAAAAAGTATTGAGGTCTATAAAAAGTAGAAAAATTTTCAACACAAAAAAGGAGGGTATAAATGTTACCTCTGGATAAAGCTAAGTGGATTTACGAAGATAGTGACTGTTTAAACAAATTTGCTTATTTTCTAGCTAAACAGTTTTTAAAAAAGGAAATACCAAAAACGTCGTCTGACTACGTAAACAACTTCTTGGATGCTTTATACGGAAAAATACTTGCTTACGCCGCAATAGGCAAAATTAAGTGGGAAACAACTTCTATTAAAAAAGCCGTTAAACGTTTTTTGCAAAAAAAGAAAAACAAAAAAGAAGTAATTCTTCTTATAAAGTACTTGTTTCAGAAGGCAGAATCTGACGAAATTTCAAGCAGTATATTAAAAATTGGTGATATCAAGCTAAAAATTATAGAAAGAGAGAAACCTCGTTTTGACTTTAAACGAAAGGTTCCTGTACGTCTGAAGTATAACAGAAAGACGAAATCGGGAATATTAAGTATCGTAGGACCTTCAGTTTACAGTGACAACGGGAGAAAACGGTCCTATTTTTCGAAAATAGAACTTTCGCATAAAGTTCTGAGTTTTGGAAAAGTATATATCTTAAAATATGACTACCAAATAAAACGAAGTTCCTTCTATGCATCTGGTTATAGACATTCGTCGAACTACAAAATTACTCAGTGCGTATTAATAGATACTGATCCTTTTAGAATTGCTTTAGCTTATCCCATATGGTATTCTGACATCTCAGACGTTAATCAACTTCTAAGAAGGATTAAGCCGTTAAACGACGAATACACACACGTTGTGAACGAGATAAAGAAAAAAATCAGGTATTATCTCAAAAACTCTTTTTAAGGGTGTTAATTGACTTATAAGAACAGTTTTTCAAACTATTTCTTGTTTTTTGAAAAACAAATGATAAAATACGACCTAAAAAATTTGGAGAAAGACGGTGCACCAGTATAAAAACTTAAAAAATTTGCTTGATTCGTTATTCACTAAAAATTCTCTTTTTCAAAAATTTAAGTCCAAATTCCCGAAGATTTATCTCTATTCTCAACAAGTAAAGATCATTCCTTGGTCTGATAGTTATGCCATAGCAGACAAAAATCCAGAAATTATAGATCAGATAGAGCGTCTAAAATCACTTTACGAAAAAGATCTTATTACGAAAGAAAAGTATTTAGCCGAGTTAGAGAAATGTAAAACTTATGCGTCAAAAACCCTTGCAGTTTCCTTCATAGAAAATAACGAAGTAAGTTTCAGAGAAACGCCAACTCTTCAAACTGTTTTACACGAGCTCGGTCACTGCTACTTCAAAGAACCTGATATATACTGGTCAAGAGTTTATGGAGGAGGAGAAAGCATTATGTATTCAATTCTCTACGATTATCTCGAAGGCTCTGAAAAAGAAATCAAAAAATACATGTATCTTTTAAAACTAATAGACTACGATTACGAATTTGTCTATCAAAAATTAAACGAGGCAACAAAAGAAGTTTCAAAAAGGTTTTCCTTAGACTTGGAAGACATAATAGACCTCTTAATTTTCACGGGGGCTATTCCTATAATCAGCGATCACGAAGGGTTGAACAAAAAACTAGGAAACATTAAACCTTGCAGTGTAAAAGTAAATTCAAGCGACGTTTATCTTAT
>JAWAJM010000037.1:0-6224 GCA_038996625.1 Candidatus Aenigmatarchaeota archaeon | reverse complement strand
CATTTACACTTACCCAAAAGTCCAATACAAGGTAATAAATGGTACAGCTTTTATATTAGGAATTGAAAAGGGCGCAAGGATTCTAAAGAATATCTCAGATACTCTAAATGAACTAGTTTTAGGGAAAAAAATTTACAAAGTTCGGCAAAAAGTGATCTACGAACAAGAATTTGATGTTAAACCCGGTAAAAAAACCAAGTATAAATTTGTAACCCCATGGATAGCCTTGAATTCAAGTAATTATAAGTTTTACCAAAAATTAGATGATTGGAAGTATAAGAAAAGATTCTTAAATAGAATTTTGGTGGGAAATATTCTATCGATGTGTAAGGGATTAGGAATAATTGTGGACAGGAAGCTCTATGCCCATTCACTTTTAGATTCCCAAAAAATCGAATATAAAGGTTTGAATTTTTTAGGCTTTATTGGAGAGTTTAAAGTCAACTTTAAAATCCCCGATTTCTTTGGGATAGGGAAAGGGGTAAGTCAAGGTTTTGGCACTGTAAAAAAGGGGGGTTAGAAAATGTTGACTTTGATAATTTATGACATTTCTGAGGATAATTATAGAAGCAAACTAGTGAAATTTTTACAAGAATATGGGTTGAAAAGGATTCAATATTCAGGATTTCTAGGAGATATAAATCCCAATGATAGAATCGTCATGGCAAAAGAAATTGAAAAGTTCATATCCAGCGAAAAAGACAGCATATACATGGTCCCTATGTGTAACCGGTGCAAAAAATTAACAAAAATAATATCAAAGGAAAACAAGGAGCTAGAAGACCTAGAAAAGGTTAAAATACTCTGATATTTATGTATTTCCTATCTGATATTGAACAAAAGCTCTTAATAAATAAACAGATTCTCGCCAGGAAGGTTGGAGTTTCGGAAGAATTAAGAGGGTGGAACTGGTCAAATCCCCCTTTAAATCCTTACTATTCTGAAGTATATATACCTATGTATCTGGCATGTTCCAAATATTGTTCCAAAAACCGAGATATCTTTGTAGAAGAAGTTTTGGGGAAAAAAGGTATCATTAATTTTAATGTCATGCAAGGAATAGTAATACACAGAGCAGTTTGTGATGTATTTGAAAATTTTGTTGAAAGAAAAAAGCTCGATTTTGATAAATGGTGGCATTTGAATTACAAAGACCAGGTTCCTGAAAGTTATTCAAAGATTATTAAAAATAGAACAAAAATCGTATGGGAATACACCAAAGATAGTTGTAAGTCAGTATTTCTTAATAGACTTTTTGAACAACCTTATGCTTCAAAAAGAGATGTTTTAGCCACTTCTCTACCTTTTTTAACTGAACATAAGTTAAATGGGAATTTCTTAGGTTTATCTGATATACTCAGTGTAGATTGCTATGACTACCTTCACAATATAGTTTTTGATATAAAAGTGGCTTCAAAACAAAGAAAATGGTTTAAACTCTATCCAACTGGTTATGCTCTTGTCATTGAAAGTATTTACGAAATACCAGTTGATATAGGATGTACCGTCTATATAAGCTTTATAGGCGAGAAATTGAACATAAAAAAAGATATTTTCTTCATAAATGATGATCTAAGGAGTTGGTGGGTGGAAGAAAGAGACAAGAAATTAGAGATAGTTGCTCAAAAAAAGGATCCAGGAATGCCACAAAAGTGTCCAGACTCCTGCATATATTTACATGAGTGCAGGTGACAAATTTGAGGCTAGTGGTAGATGGATATGGTAAATTTATCGGTAAAAGAGGAAACCAGATTGTGATTAAATTAAAAGGGAAGATAGTTGACTATTTTTTAGCTGAAGATCTAGATCAGGTTCTTATAACTGGTAAAGGTGCTATAGGTTTCGATGCATTAAATTTGCTGGCGGAGAGTGGGGTTGATCTAATTGTTTTGAACTGGAAAGGTGAGATCTCTTCTAGACTTTCATTTCCAGAATTAAGAACAGCATCAACAAGAAGACAACAATATTTAGCATATAACGATTATCGCAGCGGTTACTTATCAAAACAATTTGTTTTTGCTAAAATAAAAAACCAACATGCTATTTTAGGAACTCTAGCCAAAGGCAGAGCTAAAAATGATCCAAAACTAGCTGAAAAGTTACTTCAATCGAGAGAAAAGATATCGAAATTTTTATCTAAAATTCAAGAAATTGATGAAAAACCTATTGATTCTATTAGAAATGAGCTGATGGGTTTGGAAGGTAACGCATCCTCAATATATTGGAGCAACATCACCGATATCCTAGATCCCAATCTTGGCTTTTCGGGAAGAAGTGGAAGAGGAGCTAAGGATGGGGTAAATGCGATGCTTAACTATGGTTACGGGATTTTGATGGGAGAAGTTTGGAGAGCCGTTTACTATGCTGGTTTAGACCCCTATGCTGGATTTTTACATGTAGATAAGCCAGGAAGACCCAGTCTAGTCCTTGATCTTATGGAGGAATTCAGACAACAAACAGTGGACAAAATTGTTTTTAAATTGATAAACAAAGGAATGGTTAAAAAAGAGGATTTTTACTTGCAAGAAAATTTTTGTAGATTATCAGATAAGTCACGGAAACTCTTGATATCCAAAATCCTTGAAAAATTTGAAAGTTATATAAGGGTTAAAAATACTAAAATAAAATGGAGTGATCTTATTATAAAACAAGCAAGGCAGATTGCCAAATTTTTAAATGGAAAGGATGAATACAATGGATTTTTCCTCAGATGGTGATCCTTGGATCACAGTAGGAGATATAGTCCAGTATTATTATTGTCCAAGAAAAGTTTATTTTTTAAAGGTCTTAGGCGTTCCTTTTGTAACCAAAAAGAAGATGTTCTTTGGCCAACAAGAGCATGAAAGAGAGATAAAACGTATGAAACAAAGAAAGAAGATTTTTGGCATGAAAAGATCGCTTGTTAAAAAAGTGAAGCATAAAGTTTATCTCAAAAGTCAACATTTACACTTTCATGGTGTTATTGATGTTGTATTGTTTTTAAAGAATGAAATAATCCCAGTAGAGATAAAAACAACAGACTTTTTAGAATTAACGCGAAGTAGAAAAAAACAGATAGTTGCTTATGCACTTTTAGTAGATGAAAACTTTGAAAATAGAGTTCGGAGAGGTATCTTATATTTTTCAGGTCATAGGAAGAGCAAGATAGTAGATATAAGCTACGAAGATAAAGAACATTTGATTAAGGATATTAAAGCCATTAAGGTGTTGTTTAAGAGTGAAAAGATTCCTCGGAAAGTTAATAAAAAGAAATGTAAATATTGTGAGGTTTCAAAGTATTGTGTATAATGGTGTGAAGATCTTTATAAATGAAGAGCAGAATTTTGAACTTCACACCACTACCTCTGAAGAGACTAATAATATAATGGTATAGAAAAAATAAATGACATAACAAGCGGGGTTGCAATAACCAATCCAATAAAACAAGGATTGAAACAAAGAGAATATGTAAAAGTGACCAGGATGAGAATAACGTTGCAATAACCAATCCAATAAAACAAGGATTGAAACAAATGGGACACAACAATCCTACTAGAAGGTATAGAACAGTTGCAATAACCAATCCAATAAAACAAGGATTGAAACTCGAAGTCTGCGAATGGGTCAAAAACGACATCTACACGTTGCAATAACCAATCCAATAAAACAAGGATTGAAACCTTAAGGATTTTCTGACCTACATCACGAGCTTTTGAGTTGCAATAACCAATCCAATAAAACAAGGATTGAAACTTCCAAAACCGCCTTGCCTCTCTCACCGTATCGATTCTGTTGCAATAACCAATCCAATAAAACAAGGATTGAAACAACAGCTGCCGGGGAAAGTATGGGAAGAATTGATGAAGTTGCAATAACCAATCCAATAAAACAAGGATTGAAACCCGTCCTCTATGCTGTTTATGGCCTCCCAGACAGGGTTGCAATAACCAATCCAATAAAACAAGGATTGAAACTGTAATGGGGTTAAATCGGCTTGAGATTTGGCTATTGTTGCAATAACCAATCCAATAAAACAAGGATTGAAACCTTTTTTGTTTAGGTTCGTGGGTACATATCTGCGTGTTGCAATAACCAATCCAATAAAACAAGGATTGAAACTATAACGCGAGAAACGACCACGTGAAAGGATATAGACGTTGCAATAACCAATCCAATAAAACAAGGATTGAAACATTGTTTTTGCTTTTATTATTTTCATGTTATGCATTGTTGCAATAACCAATCCAATAAAACAAGGATTGAAACTTTCAAGGACATCAAGAACCTCATTATCTTTTATCTGTTGCAATAACCAATCCAATAAAACAAGGATTGAAACGTGTGTCGGTCTATGTTTTTTCCATCACCATCTACGTTGCAATAACCAATCCAATAAAACAAGGATTGAAACTCCTCTATGACTCTCAACATTTCACTGTAGAATTCCGTTGCAATAACCAATCCAATAAAACAAGGATTGAAACATTATAGGCGAAATTGGCTGGCGCTCCACATGCTGGAGTTGCAATAACCAATCCAATAAAACAAGGATTGAAACTTAAAAGAAAAAGCAATCATCAAATCAACCGGGGTCGTTGCAATAACCAATCCAATAAAACAAGGATTGAAACAGGGTTGAGTTGTGGGGGCTTCTCGACGACGGTCTAGGTTGCAATAACCAATCCAATAAAACAAGGATTGAAACATCTCTGAGAAGAAGTCGTCTATTACGCTATCAATGGTTGCAATAACCAATCCAATAAAACAAGGATTGAAACGAATATTATCTCAAACTCTTCGGACTCTATTAATCTGGTTGCAATAACCAATCCAATAAAACAAGGATTGAAACTTTGCATTCTCTGAAGCCCACGACTTTACCGTCGAGTTGCAATAACCAATCCAATAAAACAAGGATTGAAACCCTCGAAAACCTTAAAGACTTTCACTCCCGCACCTCCGTTGCAATAACCAATCCAATAAAACAAGGATTGAAACTTTTTAAGAATTCCTGATATTCTTTTCTTTTCTTTTCCGTTGCAATAACCAATCCAATAAAACAAGGATTGAAACTCCATTCGGTGCTGCTGTCAAATGGCTAAACATAGGAGTTGCAATAACCAATCCAATAAAACAAGGATTGAAACCTGCCAAGGTCTGTGGCGGTGAGGCAAACTTTTGGTGTTGCAATAACCAATCCAATAAAACAAGGATTGAAACATTATCATTTTATTGTTTTTCACCATCTTTCATCACGTTGCAATAACCAATCCAATAAAACAAGGATTGAAACTTCATCTCTATACGGTGTTCACAGTCCCTTTTAGCATGTTGCAATAACCAATCCAATAAAACAAGGATTGAAACAATGTGGTTAGATTATGAGATATAAACTGGGAGATAATCATTTCCATTCTTCTTTTTTGGAATTCGTATTTTTTTCGTTTTTTGATGGAATTTATGAGGTTTATGAGGCTAGTCTCGTTCAAGTATCCAAGATCCTATGACTTTGTATTCACACCCTAATTACAATGAAAAACGAGATCTATTTGGCGACCCTATTATTGAGACAATACAAGTGTTTGGATTTTATCGGTAATAACGGAATTTCCCGCCTTCGTCGAAAGCTATTTATCTGAAGGGGAGAACATTTACAAGATATTAGCAACGACGACAATAGATGGTTATAATGCTACAAAGTTTCCTACAATTGTTGTGATAATATGTTAACACGCTATGAGACACTTATCTGGCTATATTGTGTATTTGGCGTTGTATTTTACAGTTATAACATTCAAGAAAGGGAATTCAAACTTAAGACGATGAACAAGCAATAGATCACAAAAAATAAAAATTCCAGAAAATTTTAAATCATAGTTAATACACTAAAATCACTTAATAAGCCTAAATCTCTTTATAAATTTTTCTAAAGGAATGAATAGGTCGAAAAAATGTTCAGTCAAAAAATAATGATAAAAAAGAAAAAATTATTGTGAGTCCCTCTTATACTGTTCTGTTCAAAAATTATCGTATCACGAAAACATTAGTCCCTTTGATTTTTCTGTGTCCAAACTAAAATATTTTCTAGCGTCTTCAAGTGCATGTAATGGATAGAATGCTGTCATAACGTTATATGTTACAATGTATGGTCTTGCTCTGAATTTGTAGGCTAGTGTTTTGAACTTCCAAATGTGTCTTTTCAGTATTTTGAATTTTTCCTGATATGGTAATAGTATCATGAATAA
>JAWAJM010000036.1:0-6345 GCA_038996625.1 Candidatus Aenigmatarchaeota archaeon | reverse complement strand
GAACCTTATCTAGTTTGGTTGGGAGAAAGAAATATTGATTTAGCAATATCTTACGATGGTTTTATTCAGTATAATGATAAAAGAGCTTTGATAGAAAACGTAGAGTTTATAACTAAATTTTTACCTGTAGATCGAATATATCTTCACTTTTTGATGTATAAATTCTTTGATGTTGATCACATTATAGAACTTATGAAGGAAATAGAGTGGTTGCAGTTTAGTTATAGCTTTTTCATACCGGTAGGGAGGGGGAGAAATTTAGATTTGTATTTTGATGAGAAAAAAGTGCTTGAGTTTTTTGATGCAGTTTTTAATTTTGGATATGAGAGAAGAATTCCTGAACTAATGGTTATTTTGAATATGGTGAGTAAAGTTATCAATAATGAAAATTTACAGGAGGGTTCTTATTTTTTTGGAGGGATTTGGGGTGATTGTTGGAGTTCTTTAAGGGTTGATTTATTGAATGGTGTTGTTATGGTGGGAGATAATTGTGTAGGAAAGGTGGTCCGTTTGGATGATCTGGTAGGGATTAAGGATTTTATTTTAAAGGCTGGGGTTCCTAATATACAATCAATGAAAGTTGATTTTAAGTGTATTGGTTGTGATTATTGGCGAATTTGCAGAGGAGGGTGTTTTCTTTTACGAGAGAGGTACGTTTGTGGTGGTTTGAAGTTTATTTTTGATTTTATAAAGGAGGAATATTTTAATGTTAGAAATTGAAATAAAAACTTCTAGTTACTGCAATTTATTTTGTAAACACTGTTATGTCGATGCCAAGTTTTTAGGTAATAGTGAACCATTATTTATTAAGAGTGATGAGTATGATAAGACATATTTGTCTTTTTATTTTAATAGACTTTTTGATTTTATTGAATTTGTTATAAATAGAGAGAGAACTTCAAATGTAGTACATTTTATGATAATGGGGGGTGAGCCTACTTTAATTGGGATTGATCTTTTTGAGTTTATTCTCGAAAAGATATATGACATTAGTTCTAAAAGAGAGCTGAAAGTTTCGGTGAGTACATCTACAAATGCTCTTTTATTGAATGAATTTTGGTTAGACTTTTTTTCTCGGAACAAGGAGTATGTAAGTTTGTCTATAGCATATGATTTTTTTATTCGATTTCATTCTCAGATGTTAGAAGAGCAATGGTGGCGTAATATACAATTTGTTAAGGAAAGAGGAATACCTTTTAATCTTAACTTGACTTTAACGAGGTATTTAGTCAAGTCTGATATTTTTTCATTAATTGAAAAAGTGAGGCCTTATCGGGTGGATATTGGTCCTTTTTTGCCTGTAGGTAGAGGTAGGTTTTTTATGCATGAATTAGGTTTGTCTACAGCAGAGTTGAGTAGTTTTTATATTCATTTTTTTAATGAGGTCAGAAATAGGCATTTAGATTTAAGTGATAAGTTTTTGAGTGATTTTTTGAAAGTGGAGAGCATTTTGAAAAAAGGACAGAATATTTCTGGGGTTGGAGATGATGTTTTTAAAAATTGTTGGGGAAAATGTTGGAGAAGGTTAATAGTAGATTTTAAGGGTAATGTATATTTGGAATGTATTCATCCTAATTCAATGGGGAATATTTTTGATGAGTTTGAGCTCATTTTTCTGTCAAGAGAGTTTTTAAGTTTTTATAAGAGTAAATGTTATAGAAAAGAGTGTTTTTTATGTAAGTTTTATGATTTTTGTAGAGGTGGATGTATAGCCCTTTTTCCTTTGGCAAAGGATGGGGAGTGTGTTGGTTTGAAAAGACTGTTGAATTTTTTGCAAGGTGTTTCGTATGAGAGTTAAGGGTTAAGTACCGATGAAGTGGATTATTTCTTTTATTGATAGAAAAAAATTCTTTGACTCTGAACCAGATGTTCATTTGATTATTCGTGCCGTGGATATCTTTAATTTTGGCTTTGATAAAAGTAATATTGATGTTATTAATTCAGTTTTGTTATCTTTGAATTCCACAAAGACAACTTACAATGTCTACTTTCTTGAGGACTTAGGTGTAAGAAATTGTTCTTTATTGAGTAATGAAGACATTTTTAGATGGTTATTTGATTTATTTTGTATAAGATTAAATAAGAACAAGTTAAAATTTGTCTTTAGTTATAATTTCATAGTTAACAATTCTCACTTTTTAGATAAATTCTTTGATTATTTTTCTAAACAAATGTTGTTAAATAGAAAGAAGTCTTTAGAGATAGTTGGAAATGTAGTGTGTAATAATTTAGAGCAATTTAAGGATGTTTTATTAAATGTTAAATTAACAGATCAGTTTAGTATTTTTTATTTTGTTCCATATGATGATTGTAACTTGGATTTTTTGAAAGTAAGAGAGGATTTAATAACACTTGCTAAAGATAGGATGTTTTCTTTTTATGTTGATTTTGATTTTGATTTTGTCAAAACTGGCGACTTACGTAGTTATTTTTCTTTTTTGAAAAACTTTCTTGTTTTTTATTTAGAAGATTTAATCAAACTAGGTTGTCGGATATGGACTTTTGATAGTATGTTGAATTTAAAAGGGACTCATTGTTTTGCTGGTGATTGTGTAAAAAATAATTTTATTATTGATTTTTCAGGGAATGTATTCTTGTGTTTGAAGTCTGTTTTGAGTGGCGGTCCTTTTATAAGGTTAGGTAATATTTTTGAGGATAAAGTTGATAATAAAAATGTTTTGAATTGGTTTTTGTCTAATAGATTTAGAAAGAAATTGTTAAAACGTCAGGAAGAAGACAGGTTGTGTAGTTGTGATTATTGGGATTTGTGTCATCAAGTGTGTGTTTTTATGGAGCGAAGTTATGAGACAAATGATTGCGTTAAGTTTTTTGAATTTTTAACAAAAGAGGCTTATCCTATTTATATGTCTATTCGAAGGGAAGCAGTAAAACAGGAGCTTGGTAGGTACTTATCTTATTATAATAATATTCTTAAAGGGGGATATTAGTTTATGGAAGTAGAGTTTAGAGTTACTAATTTATGTCAGTTACAGTGTGAACATTGTTATATAAATGCGGGTAAACAATCTTCAAAGGATAGAATAATTTGGGATAAGGATATAATTGACATAGTCGTAGATTTTACTAGTGAGTTAGTTAATTTTGTCTTTGATAGAGATAATACTGGAAAGGTGATGTTGAAGTTTTCTGGAGGAGAGCCAATGCTTTTGGGGGCTAAGATGTTGTCGTATTTTTCTGATAGAATTTATTCGAAGGTAAAGTTTACTGTTTTGGGGATAGTATCTAATTTTCTTAGCTATAATAAAGACATAGGAAAGGTTGCTAAGGACTATAACTGGGTAGTATTTGCTTCGTATGACCCAGATATTCGGTTTAGGGGTAACAGGTATTTGGAATCGGTTTTTGAGAGAAAAGTAAAGGAGGCCTTAGATGATGGGTTGGATGTTATTTTATCTGTCGTCATAACTAGAAATCTGCTCAATTTTGATATTCTTAGTTATGCGTTGAATTTAGGTGTTCCTACATTGTATTTAACTCCGTTTGCGTCTACGGGAAGAGGTTTTTTTGCTGGGGAAAGGTTGAAACCTTCTCGGGAAGAGGTTGTAGAACTTATTAAATCATTGTATAAAGTTCGTGGTGATCGAAAAATTAAGCTTCTTCCTTTTGACGATGTGAAGGAGGCATATCATTCTCAAAGGATAACAGGTTATGGTAGTATTGAATGTTGGAGTGAATGTTTTAATGATTTTGGTATTAACCCTGATCTTACTGTGACATCATTGGGTATGTGTTATGAAAAAGGTTGTTTTTATGGAAAGATAGGAAGAGATATTAGGGAGTCTGTATTTAGCGTTATTAATTCTCCTAACAGACTAGGTTTTATGGAATATAAGCTCTTTGGTGAAAAGCGATGTATAGATTGTAAGTTTTACTCTTTTTGTCGTGGTGGATGTTTGTCGTATGAGAAGCATGGATTTAATAATGAATGTAGAGGTTTGTATTCGCTTTTGGAATTTTTAAGTGAGGCTTCTACTTAGTTGCGGTTTTTATGTATGCTATTCAGAGTATAGATTTGATTCTTACTTACGAATGTAATCTGAATTGTTTCTATTGTTTTCTTAATCCCATAAGAAAGAAGGTAGGAAAGGGGGTGTATTTAAGTGTAGATGCTATAGATAAGAAGTTGTCTCTTATAAAGAAGGAGGGAAATGAAGTAAGGAATATTTCTTTGTATGGTGGAGAGATAATGTTGATAGATGATAGTAAATATATAGAAGATGTCATTTCAGTTTGTAAGAATTATTTTCCTGGTGTTTCAATTGGTGTAATTAGTAATTTATTGTATATTAACGATAGTGTTCTTAATGTTATACTAGATAATAATTGCAAGTTGAGTACATCATATGACAGTTTGCGTTTTTTAGGAAGTGATGTTTTAAGAAAAAAGTGGTTTAGTAATGTAAAATCAATATCGGAGTTTGTTTCTACTATAATTGTTTTGTCTTCAAAAAATCTTTTGAAAGACATTGAATTTCTTAATGATAAAATAGGCAACTTTATTGAATTGTTTGTAATTCCGTTATTTATACCTGAAGAGATGGGGCTTGAAGAGAAAATGTATATGTCTAAGTTTATTTTATCTCCTGAGTCTTATGTGAGAAGTATGAAATATATAAGAGAGAATTATGATAATATAAGATTGCAAAATTGGGATGGTGGGTTTATTTTTAATAACATTCATATATTACCAGATGGGGATGTATATTTAGTAGGGCCGGGTCAGATGTATCCTTATGAGCGGATGTACAAGTTATCTTCTGAGGGGACATCCACACTTACTTTTTCTAAGGAGCGAATAGAATATATTAGTAAGCAGATAAGTTACTGCTTACCCTGTTCTTTTTATCCTCATAGATGTTATGCTGAATTTTTTTACCCAGACGTTTGTCTTGGGGAAAAACTCCTTTCAAAATAAGGTAAAGTTTTTTGTTGGACGATCGTTGTTTTGTCGTTTTTGAAGAAGAGTATCAGAGTTAAAGTCCTATTGGTTATTTATTTTTAAAACCTAAAAATAACATGTTTGTTGCTCTTTATGGTTGGAGTGCATAAGCTGTATTTTAAATTAATCTCGGTTTTCTTGTCTTTACTGCTTGCCTTTCCTAAGAGTATTTTTGTTATCTTTATTCTTGGTGGGAATGACTTTGCTATTGCTAGTAGTTCCTGTGGAGCTCCTACTTGTTATATTCCAAACGAGCTCCGAGGTTTAACTACACAACCAGAGTATGATCCTTCAATTGGGTATTGTGCTTATCTACCAGTCTCAGGGATAGGATGTGTTCCGCCTTATATTTTTTCGGGAATTCATGGTAGGTGTATAGGTTATCCTCGTTGTGAAGGTCTTTGTATTTGGGATACGAATACAAATTCTTGTAAGGATGTAAATGCTCTTCCTGTTGGTGGTGATACAGGTATAGACTTTACAGGTAAAGCTATATGTGGGAGGGATTTTAATAATGATGGTGATCTAAGTTTAGATGAAATTAAAGAATGTGTTAATGTTACATTTAATGGTACTCAGTACACTTTATGTCCAATTGACTTAGTTGAATGTAATCAGTTGACATTTGATGGCACATGTCCTCCTGGAACGACATTGGAGAAGGAAACAGGTCTTTGTATATCAGAGGCTCAGATAATATGTCCTCAGGGATTTACTTATGACCAAGGAATAGGTAAATGTGTTAGTCCTCCTCAATGTTTATCGAATGGAGTTTTAAATCCTGTCACAGACAAATGTGAAATTGTTTTAGATAGTTCATTTTGTCCAGATGGATATATATATGATTATTCTCGTCAAATGTGTATAAGTGATGTTAAATGTCCTGATAGAGGAGTATATAATCCTATTACGGATAGATGTGAATTACCTGTGACGTATGTCTGTCCTTCTGGTACATCATATGATTCTCAGAGAAATATATGTTTTGTTCCGTTTAATTGTCCATCTGGTTCTTCTTACGATAGATCAATAAAGAAGTGCGTTAGAAATGCGATTATTGAATGTCCCTCTGGATTTACTTATAATCAATCAAGTCAGAAGTGTGAAGCCTCTCCTTCTTGTCCTAGTGGTGGAACATATAATGCTGTAACCAAGAGATGTGAAGCAGGAGCCTTAGCTTCTTGTCCTTCTGGGACTACATATAATAGTTCTACAGGTAAATGTGAAGGAGATGCAACAATAAATTGTCCCATTGGGACTTATTTTGATTCAAATTTAAATATGTGTGTAGCTTCTCCGGGAGGAAGTAATGGTCCGTATGCGTCATGTTCTTTGATTCTTACACCTCCATAACGAGCTGATGTTATTCAAATATACTCTGGATC
>JAWAJM010000035.1:0-6372 GCA_038996625.1 Candidatus Aenigmatarchaeota archaeon | reverse complement strand
TCAGTAGTATTAAAAACAATAAAATATTTATTACCAAAGATTTCTTTATTTCGGGATAAATAGATTTTAAAACTTTCTGGGGGGTATTTATCCTCAATTACTTCTTGAACTTTTAATTTTTGAATATCTAAAAATTTTTTTTCTACTTTTAATTCTACTGAAGTACCTGAACCATCATTTAACAAAACCTTAGACAAAGGTAGAATTTCAATTAATGCTTTATCTTTTTTAGCTTCAAAAATTAAGTTTATTAAAAGCCCCTTTTTGCCAATATATCCCCCAATACTAACTCCTGAAAATTGAATTATATTATTTTGAATAAATGGTTTTTCTATCCAAAAATTAATAATTGAGCCTGCTTCTTGAAAATCGCGAAAAATTAAACTATCAGAAAATTTTATTTTAACCTCAAAAGCATTTACTGACTCTCCTTCGCTATCTATATGAATAGGAACTATAATTTTTTTATTTACACTGCTCGGCTCTCCAAAATAAATTTTTGCCATTTTATCCTGTATAATAATAAGCCATAATAGAAAAATCTATTAAATCTACTTTACCATCCCCATTTAATTTTTCTTTTTCTATTTTTGCAAATTCAGAACTTAATTTTTTCTTATACCAATAAGCAGCAATGGAAAAATCAACTAAATTTACCTTACAATCATTATTTAAATCTCCTTTTAGGGGACATTTTCCTATTGTTTTTTTAGGTATAGAAACTTCTCCAACATAAAAACTAAGCGCTCTTGAATAAGGACTAACTAATTGATTTAGGTAAATTTGCCGTGATTTTGTATAGTGCTGGCCGGTTTCTAAAATACCTGTATCTAAAACATATAAATATGAACCATCTTTTTCTGTTGGGATTCTAAAAAATAACTCTTCTTCAGATGAAACATGAATAATAACATCGGCATCAGGGGTTGCCTGACCAAAAATTTGTAAAACATCTCCTTTTTTGACAGAGGTTTTATCAATATCAATTGTTGGTGAAAGAAAAAATCCTGAGCTTCTAACAGTTTGTCCAGCAATAACATTTACTTGAAAAGTTAATAAACTTGATCTTCTACCTTTTGAGTCTTCAGAATACAGGGTAAATAAATAAAAGCCTGGAGTAAGATTACTTAAGGTAATTTCAAAATCTCCTCTTGCTCCCGCTTTTGTGATCTGTCTTATTTGACCGTCAGAAAGAAGGGTTACTTCAGAATTTGGATAAGCTTTACCAGAAATTATAACTGTTCCATACTGAAGGGGTGGAGGAGCCCATCCTCCGCCTCCGCCACCAGGAGGTTGGATTATGCATTGAGAAGTATTAAAAGTGCAATTAGAATTACAACTTAAATTACCACCACTATATCCTAAAGAAGTGCAGGTTTGTCCACCTAAATCTGGACCATCGCACTCTTCATTATTTTCCTTTATATTATTTCCACAAATACCTGGTTTAAATGCTGTTACGCTTACGGAGGCAGATTTTATTTTATAGATAAAAGCTAAGGAAACAATTAAAAATAATATTAAAATTAGTATAAAATCTTTTAATTTCATTCATGCTTTTGGGTATATTTTCTAATAATATAAGCGTTATATTTCCTGATTAATATTGGTAACACAAAAACAACAAATATTATTAAAGCTACAATCACTGCTATGTAGTAAATATTCAAGAAAATAAACCAGTAATTAAAATTCAAACTATTGTTTTCTCCATAATTCATATTAAAAATAGCTTTATAAATTCCAAAGGCGAACTTTCCTTGCCATTCGGTTTCTAAAAGCCTTTCAGCATTTGGCAAAATTTGAAGTTCTTTAGGGTTAATTGGTAAACTAGCTACTTCTTTACCAAAAATATTTTTAATATCGATATAACCTCGAGGAGTGATATAAGTATTTCCTTCATTTTTGATTAAATAAGCAAACTTTACTGGAAAATCCCAAACAATTCTTTTGGCATCAAATTTTGCAATAGTTGCTTTATAAATGGCATTACCTCTAACATTAATAAAAACTAAAGCGCCAACACGGGCAATAATTCCAACTTGACCTGCTTCTGTTTTGGGAGCACCACTCCCAACCCAAATTGCTAAGAAATGTCCGCCAGGTGGGGCTGCTTGAGGAATATTTATTTTAACTGGGATTTGTATATCTTCTTTTGCTTTTAAAGAAAATTCTTTTTGAACATTAACCCAGTCTTTTTCAGGGGGATTTTCAAAAAACTTTCTTTCTCCCCCAACATCTGTAAACCCCTCGACAGTGATATAAAATTTAGAATCCCAATCGCTATCGTTTCTAATAAACAAATTAAAATCTAAAACATCTCCTGGATTAGCAGTAAATTCTATCTTTGCAGGACCAACAGTTAAAGCATAAGAGTAATTTATTATCACGAGAAAGAGAATTAAAGGAGAGATGAGGATTAATAACTGTTTCTTCATACCTGCTTGTTATGTTTTTTAATTAGCACTACATTGATAAGTTATTGTATCACTATAATCACCTGCTGGAGCTAATGCTGAAACAGCTACTTTATGGGTAACAACAACTTCTCTATTAGCCACTGGTTGTGATGAGGAGGCTAAGGTCTGAAATGTTGTAGTTAATTTGCCAACAGTATTACCTGTTTGATTATAGATTGGGTTTAAGGATAAAATACCCCCTGAACCAGATGTTGTTGTAGCTGCTTGAATTCCATAACCATCTGTTCCAGGCTGTAAGGTTGCTGTATTTGGAAAACCACTTGCTGGTGAAGGAATTAAATATGTAGGAGAAGTTGACTTGTATAAGCCTCCATTCGTTCCATCGCCTTGATCTTTAATTTCTACTTTGCAACCACCTCCCGGATTACAAGAAACAACAGTTGTTATGTTAGGTGATGAAGTAAAGACTGCTGATGTATCGATATTACCAAAAGAAGTTGAGGTTGCTGATGGCGTACATGTCACTGTTTGAGTAACACTTGCAGAAACAGAAACAGAGCCCCCTGTTTGAGCAAAAAGGCGACCTAAAGAAAAAATTTCTATAAATGGAGGGAAATAAAGCGAGAGGATTAAAATATATATTAAAACTTTTAATTTTTTCATATATTTAAGCGTTTATTTTCTTAATTTTCGACCACATTAATCACATAAGTATAACAAAATTTAAATTAATTATATAAGTATAACAAAATTTAAAAATTTCGCAAAACCAAACTGTGAATAACCACCCTTTTTTAAATACACACCCAATCTATGGACTTACGAAGTCGATACGCGATGTTTATTTATTAAAAATTTGTAAAAATTAATGTAAAATTGAAATAAAATGGAGATTTATCACGTTTTAAATCGGGGAGTAGACAAACGAATAATTTTCTTTGACGAAAAAGATTATTTAAGATTTATACACGATCTTTACGAATTTAACGATGAAGAGCCAGCAATGAATACTAATTATTTTTTCAACAAATTTAAAAATATGGACTTACGAAGTCGATATATTGCTAACCAAAGAAGAAAGAATAGGAAAATGATAGTAAAAATTTTTGCTTTTTGTTTGATGCCTAATCATTATCATTTAATGCTTTCTCCTATCGTAAAAGATGGTATTACTAAATTTATGAGAAAGTTAAATATTGGGTATGCAAAGTATTTCAATGAAAAGTATGGAAGGGTTGGTACTTTATTTGAAAGAAGATATAAGGCAATACCTATTACAAAAGAAAGTCATTTCATTTATCTGCCTACTTATATTCATCTAAATCCCTTAGATTTGAAATTTCCTGAATGGCGAAATAAAGAAATAAGAAATTATAAGGAAGCAATGAAATTCTTGGAAAGTTATCGTTGGTCAAGTTTTCTTGATTATATTGGTAAAAAGAATTTCCCATCTATAACTCAAAGAGAGTTTTTAAATAAAATCTGGGGAGGACCTAAAGAAATCAGAAAAAACATTCTAAGATGGTTAAAAGAAATGGATTTTGAAGAAATGAAAGAGATCACCCTAGAATGATCTGCGTAAAAGTAATTATGGACTTACGAAGTCGATAGATTGACGACAGATTGGCATATTGGCATAGATTAATTAGAGGGAGCTGCAAGAATAGGTAATTATGTCAGAATAGTTGCCAGTGGGAGCAATATATGAAGCAGAGGCTTTATGTTTAATAATAATTTGAGCGTTAGAGACAGCAGTTGTTGAAGAAGCTAATTGAATATCAGTTAAACTAAGCCCACCAACATTATTCCCGCTTTTATTATATTTTGGATTAATAGTTATATTTGAGTTAGTTGTTGTTGCTTGAATTCCATAACCATCAGTTCCCGGAGTTAAAGTTGCATCAGTAGACTGAATTAAATAAGTAGGTGAAGTTGATTTATAAAGCCCAGGATTTGTGCCATTTCCAGCATCTTTAACTGTTATTTGAAAACCACCAGAAGAAGTAATAGTAATTGTAATGTCTGGAGTTGAGGTTGAAACAGAAGATGGTGATAAATTCGAAAAAGAAGTAGAAGTAGCTGAAAGAGTACAAGTCAAAGCTGGAGCAGCTGCAGTGGTAATTTGAGGAATAACTGAATAAGTATCTAATAAGCTTCCGTCTGCTTTAACAACTCTAAAACAATAAGTTGTTTCTGGAGGTGCACCGTTGTCTTTTAAAGCAAAGTCCCATTTACCATCTTGACCTGGAAGAATTGCTGCTTGAGAGTTAGTAAAGTTATTTACTTCTTCATAAGTTTGATTAACAACCGTATCTGCACCATGAGTTGGGTCATTAGAATTAGGAGTTAATGGTGCACCATCATTTGGTGTAGGATTATCATAAAAAGAAATAATTGTCGTAGCTGTTACATCGCTCCATAAAGAAGGAGGAGATGAAGTACAGCTTGAACCTGTTGAAGTTCCAAATTGAAGTTTAAACTCTTGACCTGAAATAGAGAGAGTTCCAGTTGAAATATGTATTAATAATCTTAATCTAAAAACCTGACCAGGATAGATTAAAATTGCCGGTGTATCTTGATTAGCTAAGGGACTACCGACATCAGTTGAATCTAAGTTATTAAAAAATCTATAAGCAGATTGATTATATGTAACATCGACTTCTAACCATTCAATTTCTAGTCTGACTACAAAGTTTGCATCACCAGCTGCAGATTCTTGATATAAAGCAAAACCTTCGCCTGGAGCTATCATAAGCTCATCCTGAAAAACAATTTCGATATGATAAATTCCATAATTTTGGTTAACAGCGCCAGGTTGAGTAACACCTAATAAACGAGAATGAGTATTTTGATCAAAACTCACTATAGGATTATTTATTGAAATTTCAGCAGTTGAATTAGGTGTTGAAGAGTTTTTAGGTAAAATATCAGTTTTATTTATCAAAGTATCACCTTTAGCTGATTTTACTTTTCTTATGGAAATTGGAATATAAGTTGGTGCAGTTGCTGCTGCAGTTCTATCTACTCTAATTCCTATCCTTTTTACCAAATAATTCTTACCTGAAAAGAAAGGATTGAAAAATGAAGAATAAACATAACCTGCATTTAAATTTCCTGCAATTGGTCCGGTATAAAAAAGATATTCTCCTTGAGGATCAGGAGCAGCTGTTACTTCTTGCCATTCTATTAAAATTTTTACTCGCAAAACTGAGCTTCCAGCTGCTTCTTGATATAAAGCAATACCTTCTCCTGGTTTTAAAATTAATTTTTCATCATTTCTGAAAATAAGTTCTCTGTAACCTCCTAAAGAAGGTGCTGTAGCAGCACCTACAGCGCCAGGAGTTTGAACTGAAACTAACCTTGCATCATTAGTTCCAACAAAACTTACTGTTACTCCTGTTATCCTTATATCTGCAACTGAATTAGGGCTTCCAGAATGTTTTTTTGGTATATTAGCTGCGGTAATTTGCGTTCCCCCAGAAGCTGAATTTATTTTTCTTAAGGTCATTGGAATATAAACACCTGTTCCAGTAGTATCAATTCTTATATCAATTCTTTTGACAACAAAATACCTTCCAGAAGCAGAAGGATTAAAAAAAGAAGCATAAACATAGTTTGCTGCTGTAGAACCATTAATAGGCCCGATATCAATTAAATATTCATTTTGAGCTGAAGGAGTGTCTGGTTTTTCTTGCCATTCAATCATTACTTTAATATAATGATCAACATCTCCAGCTGCTTCAATATAAAAGCCAATTCCTTCTCCTGGTTGTAAAATCAATTTTTCATTTTCACCAAAAACTATTTCTCGATGGCCAATAACCTGAGCTAATGTCCCAGGACCATTTACTGTCAAAAGCCTTGAATCAGCTGTACCAACATATGTTGCGGTAATTGCTGTTCCACAAGCTGATCCGCACCAACGAATTTCCATTGCACTATTTGCGCTTCC
>JAWAJM010000034.1:0-6399 GCA_038996625.1 Candidatus Aenigmatarchaeota archaeon | reverse complement strand
TATTTTGATAAAGAAAAAAATTCCTTAGTATTTTATTACAATTCTCCACAAAAAGTTGATTTACTGGGAAAAATTGGAGATAAATTTTTATCCATAGGAACAATTTTTTATGATTTTTTTGCAAATAACAATTTAGATAAATATAGAATAATTTCTGGAAATTGGAATATAAAAAATAGATTGGAAGGAATTAATGGAACAATTTATATTCCAATAAATGGAAGTTATAATTCTATTTTTGTTTCATCTAGATTTTCAAGTGAAAACAATCTAGGTCAACTATTTTTAGATCCGGCTCCAGAAAATTTAGTTTTGTATTTAACATTTGATGAAGGTAGTGGAAACATAGTTTATGATTATAGTGGAAATAACAGAATTGGTATACACTATAAGATTATGAGGAATTTTACAAACTTAAATGAAACTTCTGGAATAAAAACAAATAGAACACATATTTTCGACTTCCCCAATCAAGATATTTTAAGTGACGTAAATCTGACAGTTAGTTATAGAAACAATACTATAAACGGGGAGATGGTAAGAGTCTTTGTCAATGGAAATTATATAGGTCAATTTAATTCTAGTGATAGAACAACTATAAGTTTCAATAATATATTAAGATATAATTTTACTTCAGGTACTATAAATACAATAACTTATGAGGTTAGCAACACTAACATAACAACCTCTATCGTAAGATATGCTAGCTTATGTGAAAGACAATATGGAATTTTTGGAAATAGTATTACGTTTGATGGAAGGAGCGATTATGTAGATTTACCTGATATTTCTAATGGAAATTTTTCGCGAACATTGACAGCCTGGATATATCCTAATTTACAATCATATGGTAGAATGGAGATTGTTAACATTATGGGAACTTTTTTTAACCTTCAAAATGATGGTCGAGTTTGTATATACATTTCTGGAGCTAATGTAATCTACAATTGCTCTAAAATAAGAATACAACCCAAAAACTGGAGTTTTGTCGCTGTATCTTTTAATGGTACTCACGAAATGATATACATAAATGGTAACCTAGATTCAAGTTCTCTTGTTGGAATACCAAACACTGCTAAATATGATGATTCAATAGGTGTTTGCAGCTACTGTAATTGGGGTTCTTGGTTTAACGGTACAATAGATGAAGTTAGAATTTACAATAGAAGTTTAAGTGAAGAAGAAATTAAATTTTTGTATGAGCAAGGTTTGAAAAAGTTGCAAAATAGTGGGATGATAAATGTTAATAACTTTAATAATACAAAAATTGTTTTTTCTAATCCCAATGGAAAAATTTATGTTAGTGAAATAATAGTTGGAAACTTGGATTCTAAGGAAATTAATTTAATTTTACCAATTTACAATGTTGATTTAATTTCCAATTTCAAAATTGGAAAAGGAAACTACAGAATTAAAATTGAAAATATAGGGTTTAATGAAACAAGTAAAAGGCCAATTATAAAAATTGAATTGGAGTAAAAATCTTAAGCTTCACTTTCTTTTAGAGACTCAATCATCTTTCTTCTAAATTCTCCATATTTATCTGTAGGTGAATACTTAGGAGGTTCTGGATTGAATGTTTTTGATCCACAAACAGGACAAATTTCTTTAAAAGTATATCTTCCACAATTCCCACATTTTCTCATCTTCATTCCAATCTCCTATAACTAAAAGATATTTTATCATTTCCCGCTTTTTCAAGAATCTTAGAAATTCTCTTTTCATCTTTTTTTGGATCTTTTGTAGATATTTCTAGTCTATAAAGAGGAGAAGAAATATAATAAATTTTACCTCCACATTTTTGCTCCAAATCCAAAAGAAAATCCTTTATTATTTCTATTCCATTTGGTTCTAAACTTTTAACTTCAAGCTCATATTTTAGAATCGTCTCTTTTTCTTTTATACTCATTTCCTTTACTTCAATTAAAGCATCTATCCATTTACTATCAATTCCTAATTTTTCTAACTTTTCTCTATCCATTTTAATAAAAGCATCAAATAATGAGCCGAACTTTTTAATTAGCAAGAATCCTACTTGTTTATATCCTTCTTCTAATGGAATTTTTAATTTATTACAAGCCAATTCCAAAAGTTTTTCTCCTCTTTGCTCCTTTCTAAACTCATTCAACTTTTCTTTTTCATCAATCTTAGAAACCCTTTTTAAACTTAAGTGAACTAGATTATTCTCTTTTTCTATTTTCATAACTTTTGCAACAACTATTTCTCCTTCTTTTACCACTTCTCTAACATCAAAAATCCACTTACCTGCAGCTTCTGATATAGGAATCATCCCTTTTAGTTTGTACTCCAAAAGCTCGCCCCAAGCAGCAAATTGAGTAACTTCAGTAAGCTTACAAACTACCAATTCTCCTTCTTCTGGATACCCTTCTTTTAGAGGCATAAAAAGTAAATCTATTACATATTAATAAGTTTATTCTTTAAGAGATTTTGATAATTCATTAATTAGTTTTCTCACATATTCTCTTAATTGCTCAACTTCATTTCCTTTAAGGAGCTCTATCTTCTTATTATCTAATACTTCTTTTTTCAATTTCTCAATCCTATCCCAAATTTCTAAGTAATGTCCATCAATTTTTCTTGTATCAACAAAATCTCTTTTGAAAGCTTCTTTTATATTCATTCCTAAACTTTTTTCTAATTCATTTATACTCATATCTTCAGGTAGCTTGTGCAAATTTTTTAAAGCAGTAGCTACAGCTTTATGTAAAACTTCATATGTTCTTTCAAGTATTTTCTCTTTCTTTCTAATCTCTAATGCATTCAGAATGCTAAACATCTTATCTACAAATTTTTCTGCCTTTTCAATCCAGCTATCTACAAAATCTCCTTTAACTTCCAATAGCTTTTTATGTTCAATATCTTTTCTAATTTTAACAATTTCTTTTATATATTCAGCATATTCTTCTTCAACTATTCCAGTTTTAACTAGATATTCTTTAAATTCTTCATAAAGCTTACTGGGAACTGGTGGTTCAACACCCATGAACATTAAAACCGCTTGAGCAGAATTAACTATAGCGTAATAACAATCTTCAGCAAGCATTAAAAGTTTAACAGTTTTTGCTCTAGCAATTTTTTTAGGAGCATCTTCCATATAATTTTCTATTGCCTCTCTAGTTCCTTGAATTTTCCCGAGTCTTAATAATCTTTTCCAAGGTAAGAAAAAACCTGTATCAAAAACTGCTTCCCCTTCTTTAATAAAATTATAAACTATTGGATGGCCAGATCTAGCATAATCAAAAAATTCAGTTAAAGTATACGAAGGTTGTAAAGAAATTTTTTCTGAAATATTCTTAGCTATATTCTCTATATCTCTATCTATTTCTTCTACTTTTTCTGGGCTTAATTCTTCTATTGTATCATCTAAAATTACTAAAACATCTATATCACTCTCTGGTTTCTCTTCTCCTCTTGTAACAGATCCAAACACAATTATAGATTTTATTAAACCATTATATTTTTCCAAACACTTTGAGGCAAATTTTTTAAGAATTTCTCTCGTTTCTTCATTCATTCTAATCCTCCGTTAATTCTTTTGGTAAGAATTGTTTAAATCTATCAACTATTTCCGAAGATAAAGTTAAGGCTTTTTGTAGATAATATCCATCAACATCATTGACAATTTTATGATCTATATCCTTCCACATTTTATTTAATTCTTCCCATTTTTTTAACCATTCCTCTTCAATTTTGCCTTCTTCCACCATTTTTTTAATAAAGTTAGAAATATCCTTAGGGTCTGGCTGAATTTTATAAATATGCATAATTGCAGCTTGAATTATATCGCTACCACAGTATCTCAAATCAAATATAATACCTTTCAAAGCCTCTTTTATTCTTTCTAATCTTGCAATAGATGACTTGATTTTTATTCTAATTGTCTCTTCACTAGGTGGTATTAGTCCCATTTCAAGCATTCTCTGAATTGGCTTAGCAAAACCAGTATCATAGATAATCAAACCGTATCTTAAATAATTAACAATCTCTGGAGATCCTAGCCTTAACCATTCCCAAAACTCTGTTAAATGAGATATTTGAATATGCAAATCCTTGTAAAAAGAAGCAGTTAATAAAATGTCTTCTCTTACCTTTTCTATATCAAAACCTGCTTTTCTTATTGTATCATCCAAAATTATTAAAACGTCTGCATCAGAGGTTGGTTTTAAATCTCCCCTAGCAACAGATCCAAATATTAAAACAGATTTAACCATTTCACTGTATTTTTTTCTGATTTCATTCATAAACTTGATCGTCTTTTCTATTAGTTCTTTTTTTCTTTGTTCTTTTTTATCAACTTCCACCAATTTTACATCTTTCAATTCTTTTTCCAGATCTTCAATCATTCATAAAATTATAATCAAAAAATATAAGTTATTTGAGTTCTTCTTTTTTCCATTCTTCAGGAGTTTTACCCTTTTCTATTGCTTTTTTTCCTAAAAACGTATAGCTCTCTTCTGGAACTTTCAAAGTTCCTTTTAGAGGATCAAAATAATGTTCTTTAATTATTGCTAGCTGTCTTTCGTATGATAATATTTCTTTGCTACTAACACCATAAAATTCCATTGGTAATTCTTCCGGCTTAATTTCTTTTTCCAAATATTCGACAATTATTTTTAATGCTGCTGCTGATTGACCTATATATTGAGCCGGAATTTGTCCTCCTCTTGCTCCACCTCTTTCAAAAATTAATATACCAACATTCTTTCCTTTTCCAAAACCTATTTTTCTAAGCTCATAAGCATATTTGTAAATCCAATATTGAGCTTCACTACCAATATCTATTGGTTCGTGGGCAGGATGATATGGTTTTGGTGAACCTACATGAAATACTAATAAATATCTACCTAGATCTACTTTTTCTGTTTCCATGATATTTTTCAATCTTTCTATTTCTTTAATAGGATCCATATTGTTATGTAGGTAATGTTCTTGATCAAAAACTATTCCTAATGGAGGATCTTGGGAAACTGAACTCAAATCAATATTATCTGAAAGTAAAGAATACCTGCATAGTTCATCACCACATTTGACCATTCTATATATATCATCTGCTCTACACAATCTTTGTAATCCTTCTTCTCCTGCTCTCGAAATTTCAGGATTTTCAAAAACTATCCTTATTCCTATTTTTTTAATCTTTGAAAAGGGGGTAAGTTTTAAAAATTTTTCAAACTCTTTACTTACATTTTCGTTTACTTTAGAAAATGTTTTTTTAGATTCTAAGATAAATTCTTCTTTGTTTCTGTTCATAAAATGACCTAATATATATCTTGATGCGACCATAGCGACTATCTCATCTGGTAATCGAACCTCTCCTTTATTCTCATCAAAAAACTTTATCCCTATATCTTTTTCTAACTCTTCCCAGCTTTTATTACCAAAAAAATATTTCCAAAGTGGTTCTTTGTCAGAGTTTCTAGCTTCATATAGGTAACGAGCTATTATTAAGTATGCTATTTCTTCATAGGTTATCGCGCCTCTAGCAAATCTTAATGAAGTTATTTCTTCAAAGAATTTCCAAGCAAGCTCTTCAACCTTATCTCGATTGTTTCTAACTTCATTAATAAAGTTGTTTCTAACTTCATCCAATTTTTTCAATATTTCGTTTTCATCTTTTATTCCACTTTCAATCAATTTCTTTCTTTCGTTTTCAATCAATTCAGATAAATATCTGCCTAATATTCTTGACTCTATATCTTTTATGGATTCAAAACCAAAACCACTTTCTCTGGCTATTATAAAATAAAGTAAATTTGAATTAAAAATCCATTTTTTTGTTTTAGTTTTAGCTTCTTTTAATTGAATATCGTTCTCTTTCTCAAAAAACTGAACCCAATCTGGATTCCCATTTATATCTACAGTTATATGACCTGCATATCTATATCTTTCTACTACCATAGATATCGTTGGTAGATTTGAAGCATGAAACACGATATACTTCGGTAAATAGTCTGTTATTCTTTTTCCACTTTCTAAACACTTTTTCTCTAAATACTCTCTTTCTTCTACAAAAAATTTGTAGTAAATTGAATCTAAATACTGATTTAACCTTCTATGACTTTGCTTCCAAACTATTTCTAAAGCACTTTCTAAGGCAAGACCTTCTCCTAATTCTGCGTGCATTCCCCAACTTATTTGCAAAGTATCTATAAGTCTGACTATATTTTTTACAACATCTGGTTCTTGAAATTCTGAAATACTTTCAAAATCCACTTGAACGAAATTTATACCATAAGTTGCTGCAGAACCTATTTTGCTTGCTAAACCTAAAAGATCTGTGTTCCTAGCAATACTCCACCAGCCACTAGAAACACCGACAATATAACTCATACTAAAGAAACACCCCTAGCACCAGGTACATTAAAAACAAGATTGAAA
>JAWAJM010000033.1:0-6411 GCA_038996625.1 Candidatus Aenigmatarchaeota archaeon | reverse complement strand
GTAGTGCAATACTTTAACTCCTACTACGAATGCTCCGCCGCTTAGCAAGAAAACTCCTGTGCTTCTTATTATTTCAACTACCACATCTTGTAGCTTTGAATTGTTAGCCATTTCCACCACCTTTCTCATAAATTTCTCTTATTATTTAACATTTTTAAAGCTTTTCAACCCCTGCTTTCTTGCTTTTAAGCTCGTTTATATAGTTAGAAAGCTTTTTTAGATACTCGATGCCAAGCTTTTTAGAGAAGTATCTAGCCATGTAATATGAATACCTTTCATTATCCTCTTTGTAAAGCTTTTTCTGATATACCTTGCTTCTTTGGTAGTGCTTTTTTCTTTTTTCTGGATTACAATATAAAGATACTGTTAGCTCGCTAATTCCTAGCTCTCTTGCTATCCTTGAATAACTCAAACCTTGCTTTCTTAATTCAATAATCTTTTTTATTTTTTCTTCTTGTAATTTCATAATATTTATTATATACCGAAAACTTTTTAAATTTTTTTATATATATAAGATTTATGAAAATAGAAAACATGTCATTAGATGTTCTAGGAAAGGTAGCATCTTCTTTTCTTTTTAAGGATAAAGTGACTGCAACAGATATATACAAAAAGCATCAGCTAACATATTCTCATGTTCTAGGAATAATGAAAGCATTAAAGAAAAGGAATTTTATAAAAGGTGAGAGAGGAACTGAAAATAGAAGATATGTATATTATTATATGACAGAAGAAGGGAAAAAGCTTTTCAAGAGCTTATATGAAGCATATATTACAATAAAAAAATCGAACGAAAATATAGCTAGTCAAAAAGAACAATAACAACAAGAAGATTAGAAACATTTTTTGCAATTATTTTTTTAACATTCTTATCTTTAATAAAATCATTAATCTCCTTTTCCATATCTTCTATACCCATAACACTACTGCAAAATATCTTTACATTCATATTACTTTAGCACCTAGCATCTCATTTATCCTTCTAAATGTATCCTCATTATTAGCTACTATCTCATTAGCCCTTTTCCTTGTTTGCATTCCAGGGTGAACCCTATATTCATATAATGGGAATGGGATATGAACAAAATTAGCCCTATATACTAATAAAGCTTCTAGTAAGTGGAATAGGTCTTCACCAATCCTTTTATCATCTCTAAACCTTATCTTTTTCCACATCTCTTTTGTAGCAATTATATTATAAGTTACAAACATCCTATGTTGCCTAGCAGCATCTATGCATGCATTAACAAAATCAATATAATTCATCTCATTAATGCTATATAACTGCAATCTTTTTCCATACTCGTTTATAATAAAATAATCGCTATAGATAAAGCTATCCATATGCCTCTTAAGATAATTTACAAAAGACCCTAAAGAATATCTTAAAAGTTTATCATCTGAGCTTAAAAATAATATAGCATCCCCATTAGCATTATCTATTATTACATTTCTACTATAACCTATTCCCATATTCTTCTCATTCCTTATAACTCTAATATCATACTCTTTAAGTATTTTGCTTGTATTGTCAGTAGATCCATCATCAACTACCAAAATCTCATAATCCTTATATCCCTGCTTAAGACAGCTTTCTATACACTCCCTTATATACCTTTCATTATTATATGTTGGTATTCCTATCGTTACCATCATATTCATCAGCTTCTACATAAATCCAATCTGGAAAAATTTCCAAATTAACTGGTTTTAAAATCAATCTACTCTCGTCTATAATCCTATTTAATGCCCATCCACTCATGCCCAAAGCTTTATAAGTGTTATACTTTCTCATTATATATTCCTTTTTAGAAAATCCAAAATGTATTATCTCTAATCTTGTTGGCTTTATATTCTTTAATGTTATAGGATGCTGTGGCTTATGTAACCCTCTACTAATATCAAATCTAATGCCTTCATGGTTTTTCCATAGAGCTACCTTCCATAGATCATTAAACATATTATCTACCCTATACCAGCACTTACTCTTCCATAAGTTTATTACATGAAAAGAAAACCCATCTATATTAAACTCTATGGCAAGATTGCAAAGCTTTCTTATACCTTCTTTAGCATATCTATCAAATATTTCATCAGGGTCTATATGAACAAAGAAATCTATATCTTTAATCTCGCTAATCGCATACTCTAGCATCTTTTGCTTATGATAGCTCTCGTTTTCAAAATCGTTAGGCATATTTATTATATATCCTGTATATTTCTTTGCTATGCTCAAGCTATTGTCAGTGCTACTATCGTTACAGCAAACTATTTCATCGCATATCTCACTAAGACATTTTAGACATCTCTCCAAATGCTCCTCCTCATTATAAAACTTAACCAAGCCAACTATCTTCATAATATCACACAAAGTTTTTATGAAGCACCTCATTATTTATTACATTTATCAAATAGTTTGCAAACCTATTCTTTTCCCTCATCCAGCAGTTAAACCTGCATCTCTTAGCATAATCGTTTAAAAAGTTAATCCTCTTTTTACCATACCAAACATCCTTAAAGCTCTTATCAATTATACTGCCAAAGTTAAACTCTTCATAATCCTTTAATCTACAGCAAGGATAGCATCCAGTAGGGGTTATTACAGCAACAAGATAAGTATATATGCAATTTTGCTCTTCACAAGTAGATAAGTCAAAAATTCTATTATTGAATGAGAATACCTTAAATTTGTCATCTTCAAGCTTTTTTATCTCTTCAACCTGTTTCATTATATCTTCCCATATATCTATAAATATTTTCTCTTTTTCGCTAGTCATAGCCAAACTAAGCCGAAAGTTATCGCAGCCCAAAGCTTTTGCAAGATTGCATGCATCCCATATTTCTCTATAATTCTCTCTACAAACAACAAAACTAAACCCAACTATATTATTCTTTTTCTTTATTTGAATTAACCTTTCTATATTTGTTAATACTTCATTAAACTTGTCAGCACCTTTTACAAGCATATATGTTTTTCTGCTAGCCGCATCAACACTAAATCTAACATATTCAAAATCTGCAACATGCTTTACATTCTCCTTATTTAATAATGTTCCATTTGTTATAAGTCCTTGCTCTAGATTAAGCTTTCTAGCAACATCCACAAACTCAAAAAAGTTTTCATGTAGCGTTGGTTCTCCTCCGCCAGTATGCTCTATTGCCTTAACCCCTATATCATATAGCTCTTCTATAAGCTTTATCCCCCTTTCCCTGCTAATACTCTTACTTTTATCAAATGTCATACCTTCTACTTCCATGTTAGCATTTCTATATATACAAAACTTGCAGTTAAGGTTGCAGCTATTTGTCCAATCTATCTGTGCTACAATAGGAGGTATTAGCTTCCTTCCTTTAGCTATTTCATATAGCTTATCCATATGATTTACAATCTTATAGTTGCTATATACTGTATCACGCATATATTATCGCCTCTACTAAAGCAAGCCATTTCTTTAGTATTATTTTCCAATCGTATAGTTTTGCCTTTTTAACCCCATTTCTTCCGCATGCTTTTCTAAATTCAATATCAACATACATCCTTTCTATACATTTTGCTAAGCTATTATAATCAACAAGCTTTATATCAACAAGCAATGGAGTGGTTTCATCATATGCTATATCTGCAAGAAGACCAGTAACATAATTATCTTCTACAAGCTCCTTCCCTGTTGTATTGTTTCCCATTATTATAGGAACACCGCATGCCATTGCCTCTAAGCTAGGTAGATTAAAGCTTTCACCAGAAGAGCTTATTATATGAACATCAGCAGCATTATATATTTCGCTCATTGTTTTTCTATCAAAATTTAGATTTGGGCAATGATATATTCCTTTACTATCACCTTCATATGTATATGTTATTCCGCTATAATCTTCTGTTGGCTTTAACCATATAAACTTTACATAATCTTCAAGTCCTAACACACTTCTTAAAATATCTAATCTAATACCTTCTGGCTCAAAAGGATCCGATAAAACTAATAAAACAGCATCCTTTTTTGCTTTTTCATTCATCTCTAAAAACCTTTTCCATGCTTTAAATAAACATGGAAAATTTTTCATATGTCCTTTATTTCTCATAACACTCAATGCAACAAACTCTTTATCATCTACCATAAGTGCCTTTCTCGCCTTTTCCCTTATCTTCCTATTAGGTTTAAAAATGTCTGTATCAACCCCATGAGGAATATAATAAACATTATTGAACATAGATAAACTTTCTTCTATAAATTTTGATGGAGCTACTATTGCATTAGCAAATGATATATTATCAATTAATGAAGAAGGTGGTGGGTATGAGTTTATAGTAACGTGTGCTATCCATCTACAAAAATTGCTAACATTTCTTAAATATTGTGTCTGTTGCAACCATAAATCTAATATTGTTATAGTTACATCTATGTCATACATTCTTATATAATCTAACAATACATCTGCTCCAAACAGATCAAACCTTAACCCAACATCTATAATATTATTTCTTTTGTGCGGTGGAACTATAGACTGCATACCAAAGAATACGACATTATGAAACTTGCTTAGATATTCTGAAACCTTATCACTAACAACGCTATAGCCAAAATTCCTCTCAGGACTATTGCTAAATATTAATACATTCATTTATTTCAACCCCTATTCCTTATTTTCTTCTTGTATGCTAACATCTACAATATCGCTATAGCTCTCTTCCTCTTCTACCTTTTCTTTCTTCTTCTCTTCTACCTTAGGTGCTTCTGTAGTAGTTTCTTTAGGTGCTTCTACAGGTGCTTGTGGCATTACAGGAGGTATATATGCTGGTGGAATTCTTGATTGTGCTTCTATATATTTCTCAATTAGTTGTAATCCTTTCTTACCCCAATCTGTTAATATCTTTCCCCAGTTTATCTTTCCCGTCTCTGTTACTATCTCTTCTTTCTTTATACCCTGCTCCTCTGCAAACTTTACTACTGCATCCCTTATAGAGTTATATTCATTCAAAACTTTAGATAAATGCTCTGCAATGCTAACATCTTCTTTTCTGCTATACAAATCTTCTAAAGCTTCAAGCTTTGTTAATACCATTGCCATCTGTTTCTCCTGCTCCTTCTTTACTGCTTCTAACTCTCTTTCCCTTAGCATATTTGTCAATTCTTCTAACTTTCTTCTGTTTTCTTCTTCTCTTTCTTTCTCTAACTTTAATAAGCTCTCTAAAAATCTATCTCCACTTCTGCCCATGTTTGCTATTAGCATATATTTTATTATATCATCGTCTTTTCTTTCCAATCCTTGTATCATTTTCAAAGGAAGTATTATTTTTAGCATGTCCTTCATTGTTTCTCCTATACTTTCCTTTCCTTTACTATCTTCCATCTTTTCAAGTAACTTTTGAACTAATAGCATATTTATTATTTCTTTTACAATATTCTCCTGACTGCTTAGCTTGTCTAACATCTCTAAAACTTTTGCTACGTCTGTAATCTCTTCGTCCTTTATTGCTTGTGCTATTGTTTTTATAGCATCCACGCTTTCACTACCTTTTTCTATATCTTCTAACTTTTCTTTAGGCATTCTTCAACCAACCTATTTAAAAACTTATCTCTTGCAATTAGATACTCATGAGATTTGTATTTTTTAAGAAGTTTATATAAGTATGTGCATGTAACCAATAAAGCAATTCTCTCTTTTTCAAGCTTCTCAACTTTTGCTTTTTCACTCATGTATATAGCAATAGCATCATCAACTAAATCTTTTAGATTTTTGTTAATCAAAGTAGCAAACTTTTTATAATTATAATAAACATGAGAACCTATATCAAATATTTGTATTATCTCTTCTTCACTCTTTTGCTTTATTAAATTTTCTATAGCATTTCTTATATATGTTTCTGTCTTTTTTGTGCTTCTCCTCCCTTTCAAAACATCTGCTATTGTTCTTAACGATATCCCAGTTTTTTCATGTATTTTTTTATAACTCAAACCTTGCTTTCTTAATTTTATAATTTCTTCTTCTTGTTGTTTAGTTAACATAACATTATATAATTGTGTAGAAAACTATTTAAATTTAAAGAATTTGTTATAGTTACAAAAGTATAACAAAATAACAATAAAATTAAAATAAAAAAACTATTTACATGCATAAAAACTAAATAAAAACGTGTTTTTATTTAGTTTTTTTACAAATTATAAAAAAATTGCAAAAATTTAGCAAATTTTTATTTATTTTTAAAGTGCCTTAAAGCCCTTTAATAACTTAGAAAACTTGGATACATAGTAACCAAATAAATTAGTTTTAACTGAAAAATATATTTTGGAATATATAATTATACAAAATATATTTTGGAATATATATTTTATATTACCGAAAAATATTTAAATATGTGATAATAATATAATAATAACATGAAAATAAAAATAGAAATAAAAAATAATAAGT
>JAWAJM010000032.1:0-6479 GCA_038996625.1 Candidatus Aenigmatarchaeota archaeon | reverse complement strand
AACTTTAACCGCATCAAAAGAAATAGCTCTCTCACGCAACACAGCTTTCTTCACTCTAGTAAAAGGAGTTGACAACCGCCCTGTTCTATTATCAACATAGTCAAGAAGATACACACATACTCCAGAACAAGTAGAATTAGATTCAAAATCTACACTAGAAAATAATAAATAAAAACTAATTCCATCGAGATCTCTTAATTTATATATCCTAAAAAAAGAATCATCAACAAATTTAAATCGAAAATCATTAGTCTGTTGTATATCAAAATAATCAACCTCAAGAGAATAAACATCCCTTAAACAAAGAATAAAAAACATTAACAATGACAAAAGTATATACTTAGTCACTTTTACCTCCTTGACCTATCTCCATAACAGTTACTATGACAATTTACATAGCAATTACAATAACAATCACAATAACAGCTACAATTAAGAGCCTTGGTCTTTGAAGGACTCGACATTATGCCTATAGTGCTCACTATACCTACAGATACTGCAGCAGAAAACATTTTTATAAATCTCCGTCTCTCTTTATCCATAACATACCTCCTTAAATTAAACTTATCGCCCTAAAAACATATCATATTATAAAAACAAAAACCCACGCCTTTCAAACTACATCAAAATCTGCTTAACCCGAGACTTTAAATACAAAATGCCCTCTTCATAAATATCAGGATACAACTTCCCCAAGAATGAACACTGAGATTCACCTTCCAATAACATAACAAACATAGTTCCTACTGGCTCAACAAAAACATCTACATTCTTCCTATTAAAAAGATAATCAACAAGAGACTTTAACTCATCACAGTCCTTTAACCCAACGATAATAGACCTCCTAAACCTCAAAAGTTTATCAAACCAGTCAGGAAAAGAACCGGAATAACTAACATAAAAGGCAAAAGGATAACTATTAAAAAAATTCATCAAACTATACAATATTTCGTCTCTAGAAATCTTATCCAAATTAAAAATAATCTCATCAGAAGCAAAAAATCTAGAATAAATCTCCTCCTCAGAATTTTCTAAAGTCAGCATCTTGTTATACTCATCCTCAGAAAAGTCAAGAAAAATTCGACCAAAAAAACTTCCATTAGCACCCATCAAACAATCAAAAGATAAAAACTCATTATTCAAAAACACCCCAGGAGATAACACAATATTATCAATTAATTGAAAACGCCTTAGCTCTGTCTCCAAGGACGAAAGACTATCTTTTCCGTTTTCTAAACTTGGTCTATTCATTGTAGAATAAGCTTTTAATATAAAATCAAACAAACTATCAGTATCTATCGCATCATAACAGAATTGTAAAAAATTTCCTTTCAAATCAAAACGGTCTTTATAATAATAATGAAATAACTCAAGAGCTAATTGGTTTTTATCATCATAAAAATAAGGTAAGCCAGAGATCCTAGAGAAAAATTCACGAAAATAGATAGAAAAAGGATAAAAAATACTATTACCATACTGGATCCATTTTTCTCCTAAATATAAAAAGTCTTCAATAACAAGATCACAAGGACATAACAGTAACGATATTCCTGCTTGATTCAAAATAAAAAAATTCTTATCTATATCATCTTTTAAAACATTAATAGAAAACAATAAAACAGTCCTATCTTTACTAAAAAGTTGCGAAGCAATGATTATATTTTCGACAATTTCCTGAGGAGGCTTATCTAAATAAAACAAAATCCAAGGAAAATAACTACTACTTTGTAAAAGTGATACAGCTCTCTCATAACTCAAACTGGACAAGTTAATTATACAAGGAGCTTTGTCTTCTAACAACTCGAAATCAGGCATATATCTCAACTTGTTAAAATATGACCTATAAAGACGATATCTATCATAAGCCCCAGCTAAAAAATTAGGTAACCTCTCCCTCAACTTAGAAACCACTTCTTCACAAAAGTCATAACACCCCTTCTCGAGAGGAGAAAAATCACATACATTGAAAGAAGAACACGACTGACATCTCGCTATTGAAAAATCACTCATATTACCTCCTCTCAACTAAAGATTTTATTTTATCAAAATCACTTCCTAAAATATATTCATTCCCAAATACAACGACAGGTACTGAAGAAATACCCAAAAACCTAAACATCTCCATCTCTTTCACATACCTCTCAACAACATTAGAATCACACCTGAAAGCTCTAGTTAATAAACCACTTTTACCAATATCTCTCACTAAAGACAAAAGAGTTTCATAAGGTGAATCTGAACACAATACCCTCAAAGCCAAATCTACACCATAACGTAAAGTGGGTATACTAACAAAAAATACATTCATCTTTAACCTATCTCTATACCTATCCAAAAAAGCTAACACATCTCGACAGTGGTCACATTCCAAATTGACGAAAACATATACTTCTTTTCCTTCACCTTGACTTAAATGAGGAACTATACCTTTTTCTTTAATATAGTTCATTGCTCTCCTTAATCCTATCTCCATTGATAAATTGGTGCCATTTATACTCCATATTTCACCAAAAAATATATACCCCTCTGTATTATAAAAAAATAAAGAATTCCCACTCGAGAAAACAGCATATACTCCCCTCAACGGTGTCTCTACAACCTGTTCAATCTCTATGTCTTCAAATAATCTACTCAAATCTCTTTTAACTTTTTCCAAATCATCAGAAAACACTTTATAATAAGAAAATAAAATAATCAAAAAAGATAAAAACAAAGTTCTTAACTTTAGATTACCCATTTGAAACCTCCTTATATTCTTCAACAAGAGGCGTTCTATAAGCTTCATACATAAATCTAGTAGCTCCACAATAAGGACTCTTTAGATATAATCCACCTAGATGCTCTCTAACAGCAATACACCCTCCGTAACACTTACTTAATAAATCACAAGAACTACAACCCTCTGGTAAAGACGATAAAGCTAAACTCTTATGCCTTAAATAATTTGCTACAAGCACCCATAAATCATCTTTAACAAGATTACCATAAGAAGGTAAATCAAATTCACTATATATAGCACATTTATACAAATCACCATAAGGATTTATATGAAAAATAGAATCAAAACACAGCCCAGAAAAATTACACCTAAACCTCGAAAGAAAACCACTTCTTGTTTCCTCAAAGTAAGAAAAAGGATATACCTTAATCGACCTCCTTTTCAAAAACAACTCATCTTTTATTGTTTTCAAAACAGATATATAATCTCCATCTTTAATAAATAAATCTTTATTAATTTTTGCTCGACCTGCATCATATACATAATTTAACTTTACATAAAACTCGTTTTCTTCAGCCTTATCTAAAATATCAATTATCCTGTTTTTATTTTCGTTAGTTACCATACATATAACAGTTGTATACCCCTTACCTCTTACCTCTCCCGACTTTATTTGATCACCCTTAAACTTATCCAAAGCCCTTAAGAAAACACTTTCATTATAAGGACGTACAGTAGTAAAAAAATCATAAGAAGTACCAACACGCCAATTCATCATATTCTCAAAAACTGGCCTCCATTGAACTGAATCATAAAGCAACAGATTAGTTTGCATACCATGTCTGAAATTAACCTCGGGAATATCTCTTTTCAATCTCTCAAATACATTCAAATAAAACTTTGCTCCCATTAACATAGGTTCACCACCATGCCAAATCAACTCAATACTCTCTACATTCAAATTTATTAACGTCAAAAACTTTAAAAACTTTTTAAAATAATAAACTACTTCGTCTTCTGTCACTTTTTTACTAGAATTTTTAAAAGCTACACTACAATGTCGACATTGCACGATACACTGATAAGTAGGTTTAAATATAAGAGTTATCTCTTTCATACAAAATCAAAGATTAATATTAATAGCAGTCGCCATAACAATCACCATAACAATCTCTATAACAATTACAATAACAATTACAATGACAAAAACAATTTGTATAACAAGCTTGAGAAGATTTAATGTTACCTAAAATCGGTACGATTAAACCTAAGACACCAAAAGAAAAATTTTTAATAAATAACCTTCTGTTCATAAATACTCTCCTTTTCAATTTCCCTTTTCTATTATTTAAAACCTATAAACTTCTATTAGATTTTAAATCCTAACATCAGCTAAGGACTATCTCTTATAATCAAACCAAAGGTCGCAAAACAAATAAAACTCTATTCCTCTGAATAAGTCCTAAATACCTCGAGTCATAAGAATCAGGATGCGGATTTACTAAAAAATAATAACCTGAAGGCACCTCAAAAAAACAATCAATCCCACCACAAGGATTATAAGGAATAACCTCCTCCCCTTTTTTTGACTGAGTCTTCGCCCTTCCAAGATAAATACAACCCTCCCAACTGTCCTTACCTCTTACCCCATCACAGCAGTAATAATCTAACCCTACTATTTTGACATACATACCTCCAACACAGGCTACTCTCTTCGTTATAAGCTTTCCCTTTGCAAAACGGTCATTTTTCGGAGTTTCTATAACGACATAATCCCCTAACCCAGGCTCTCTGTTAACTTTCAAAAAAATACGATAAGGAGTACTATCTCCTAAAGACACAACTACCTTAGAAAAAAGAAAAGTAAACACTACAATAGACAAACCAGCTAAAAAGATAAAAAACAATATCCTTCTAACTAAAACACGGCTATCTTCCACTTTAAGTATCCTTTTAACCCAATCTCTTTCAAGAATGTGACTTAAAAATCTTAACATAACTCAACTCCTCAAAACATTAAAAGACTAATTCAAGAGAGAATCTAAAATATTCGAACTTATTACACCTTCAAAAACTTTAAAATCATCTCCCCTTTTGAAAAAGGAATAAGGAACTCCTTTTCCATTAAACTTTATAAAATACTCCAAATTCTCTCTAATTTTCCTCCTACCTTCCTCACATAAAGCTTCATTTGGCCTTCTTTCAGCAAAAAGTTTCAATCTCTCTTCGCTATTTTTACCATTACAAAAAGCACTTATAGAAACATTCTCGCTTGCAGGCCCTAGGATAGGAGTAAAAAAGATATACAAATTAATTTTTCCTTCTCTTACCTTCTTCATTACTATATCTTTCATTTTTGCACAATGTGGGCAATAAGGATCAGTGAAAATTATCATCTCCGCATCAGCCCTTTTACTTACAAACCTTGCATCTGCTTTGGATTTTAAAACATCAAACTCCTTCTTTGCTAACTCTTTAACCTCTTTCTTTATTTCCTCTCTAACTGCCCCTTGTTCAATCCTCTTCTGAACTTCCTCGTAATACTCCTTATTTAAAGCCAAAAAACGATCACGAGTTATGTTTACATACTTTTCTTCCTTCCCTTCTCTCTTCTCCACCCTCAATTCACCCACAAACACAAAGCCTTCACCATAATACGCTATATTCCTTGGTAACTTTTGCACAGTCATATTTCTATTATTTTGATTAGGCAAAGCTAATTCCCAGACAACCTCACATATAGTTAATCCACCTAGTTTTAGCTCAGAAACCTCTAAAATATTAATCTTTAATGAAGCCACTCTAAGTGATCGATTAATTTCGCTTAAAAGTGCTTTCTCAACTACATCTTGAGCTCTCTTCTTACTACACAAAGTAGCTTCCTTAGCAAAGCATCTTGTTAATGAACAAAAGAATAATAAACTCCCTACAAGTAAGGAAATAACAAAAAAAGTCTTACTACATAATAAAATTTTACATTGTGACCTCTTCATAATTAGTCCCTCCTTTTTAAATTTTAGTCTTGATTTTTAATCTTTAGATTTTCTGCCCTTCTAAACAAAATTAAAAAGTACTTTCTCCGCACGCTGAAAAAAGGGCTCTTACAACAATTTTTTAAGAGACTTTTGATTGATGTTTCAAAAAAGAAAATACAAATGAATAGACCTTATTTAAGAAGTCGAGATAACCTTGTTTGTTTAACTTTTCTATATATATTTTTTCTAAAAAATTTTCCCACTGAGATGTAAGCTCTGGAGTAATAAGTTGTTTACACCCAATTTCCTCAAGAAAAGAAATCAAAATCCTTCCCTTTTCAGTAGAAATTAAAGCTCCTTTTTCTCTCACTAAGTAGCCTCGCTTAACGAGAGTCTCTATAATCGCATCTCTAGTTGCCGAAGTCCCAAGCCCAAGTTGCTTCATTTTAGCAATTAAAGTTCCATCAGTATACCTCTTTGGAGGCTTTGTCTCCTTTTCTCTTGGAAATATTTTTAGTTTCTCTACTTCCATCCCTTTTTCTAAAGGAAAAGACTTGTCTCTTAATTCACTCTCTTCATCATCCTCTTCTTCCTTCACTTTTGAGTAAATAGAACGCCACCCCAAGTCTTCTACTGCTCTAAACCTTGAGGTAAAAAAGTAATCCCCAATTTTAGTCTTGACTGTATACACCTTGTACTTAAAGGGAGGCATAAAAGCAGCAACAAATCTCTTGACTATTAAGTCGTAAATCTTTGCTTCAGGACTGTTTAAAGATACTTCAGAA
>JAWAJM010000031.1:0-6576 GCA_038996625.1 Candidatus Aenigmatarchaeota archaeon | reverse complement strand
TATCTCTCCTTGCTGCAATGTTATACTTTTATTTATAAGCGTAAGGTTTATTTTTGGTGGTTTCGCTACCTCTTCCCTTCCTGGCACTTCTGAAGGCGTTGGCGTTGGTTGAGGCACAGGCGTTGGTTCTGGCACTGGCTCTGGTTCTGTTATGTTAACCTTTTCTCCATAAGGAGCGAATATAGAAAAATTAGTAAGATTTGTAAGAGAGAATATTATCTTTTTGTCCATATCAACAAAAGTATTGTTCAACTTTTCTCTTGTAATATTACTCCAAGTATTATTTTCTAAAATGCCATCAATCCTATGTATCTCCTTAGGAATTACTTTATTAGGATTTGGAAACTCAAAGTGAAATGTTATATTTTTTATATATGAAAAATCTTCTATTCTACTAATATTAATCCATTGACTTATGTTATAAAGATTTGCTGGATCAGGAGGAGGAATAAAAATAGATTTTATTAATACTCCACTATACTCTCCGCTTAGTGTAGCATTTTTAAAAAATATAGAGCTAAGAATCGCTATAGAGTTATTTTTAACAATTATCTCTGAATTTTCATTAACAATCTTTATATTATGAATCTTAAAAGTAGAGTTCTCTGAATAAACACCATCGATATTTTCTTGAGAAGAGGTTCCAAATATTTTTATATTACTTGAGTTTATTATACAAATACCTCGATAGAATTCCTGAACTCTCACATCCTTTAAAGATATATTTTCTACATTTCTTATTATAACTCCGCAAACATTTTCGCGAAGGCTTCCACTTTCATTCTTATCTCCATCTATTGTTTTGTTTGCAAAATCTATTACAATATTTTTCGTATTTTCAACTATGAGACAAGTATCGTTTGTGTTCCACTCGCTTCTATTTATAACATAATAAAATCCTGTCTCATTAACTATACTACATGGCTCTATTGTTCTTACTCTGAGAGAAGGTATTCCATTAACAAATACTGTTTCGTTTGCCTTAAACATATACTTGAAAGTTACTCTTTCATAAGGAGAAGCTACGGCTTCTTTAATAGATACATTATTATCAACTATGCTCATTATTAGATGCCTTGCCCTTGCTTCTATAGTTTCGTTGTTCTCATCAACTATTTTTTCAACTGTCAAATAAGTTTCTTTTAGTATATCATCTATATCTACGCCTAAGCTATAATTGCCAAGAAGCATTGAATTCTCCATCTTTTTCAAAAATATTCTTTCAATCTCTGTTTCATTCTTGCTTTCGTTAAAGAATTCTCTATAAATAGCTACAAATGGTATAGAAGGATAAAGAGCTTTGAATGCAGATATATCTATATCTACTACAGAGCAATTTTCATTAGTTATGTTATATATCATTGGCAAAAGAGAAAGTAAGCTTATTGTGATATTACCGCTTTCAGAAGAATATAAAAAATCTATAAAGTTATTAAGAAAAGAGCTATTTATCTCGCAAAAAAGAAGGAACGCATTACTATTTTTTAGAGAATTGTCCTTGTAGGAAAAACTTCCAAGGGTTTCGGTTCCATTTTTTATTCTATCATAAGAAAGATTAATCTCATTAAGAGAAAGGTTAACCAAAGAAACATTTATAGAAATTGCTAAATGAGAAAAGAGCAAAAAAAGAACTAGCAAAAATAGAAGAAAAAATTTTCTCATCAGCCTACCACCGCTTTCCAGAATTTAGCGAATATTGTATAAATAGTATTTAGAGCTATATCAACAAAGGTAGAGAAGTTTGGAAGCTCTTCATAGCTATTAAATCTTGTTGAATTTATATAACTATAATAATCTTCTACTTCTATAGGATAATAATTCGTAACACTTTTATTGATTATAAAAACAAATGTTTCGTTATTAAACCTTCTTCCTGTAAGAGATATAGAATAATTGCCTATTAGTGAAGAGATGTTAAGATATTGATACTTCTCATGATAGATGGGATTTCCAGAAGGTATTATTGTTATGCTAGCAAATCCATAGTAATCAGATTTTAGTGTAACTTCTCTTTTATTTATAGTTGCTATAGTAGACCTATTTGTTGCGTTTACGCTTGCATTCCATATCTGCAAAGGAATGAAGCTATCTATTCCATTTTCTTCTATTAAAATTACTGTTGCATTTGAAACGTTTAGCCCATCAGAATCTTTTAGATGCATTGTGAGATTATAAGGAGCGCCTGAGAAAGGTATCTTGTTTGTTTCATTTCCATTTATCCAGATTCTTGGCAATATTATCGGCTTTAGTTCAAACTCCCTAGTTGCTATGTTATCTAATTCTTCGCACTCTACTATATCATTTTCTGAATCTACAAAAATCTCTAAGATATATCTTCCACTTTTTGCAATGGCTTCCCAATTTGTGTTGAATGTTATAGAATCTCCAGGCATTATATTGTCATCAACAATAATAGAGTTATCTAAAACTACATAAGAGGCATTATCCTTTCTATAAATTCTAATTCTAATCTTGAAATCTGTAGTAACAGGAACATTACCGCCTTTAATCTCGTAAGGGGTATCTCTATAATTCATAACTCTAAAGGAAAATGATAGCGTTTGACTATAATATACGGGATCTGGATTTATAGATAGTATATCTGCTTTAAGATTTGCTCCTATGCATATTGGCTTTCCAATACCATTTATTACTACAAATCTATCATACTTGTTTTTATCATCAACACTTCCTACGCCAGGTTCTAAACTTAGAGGAAATGTTGCCTCTGCTGGAACAATAATACCAGAGTGACATAATGTACCAGCATTATCTGAGCATATGCCAACAAGCATTCTTCTATGATTGCTAACTCCAAATGTAGTATCATCTGCACTTTTACTTATTACTCCGCCAAAAGATTGAAATCTTATTGTTGGGGTTTTAACCCTGATCTTAACTTCTGTATGATTAAAGCTTCTCTCAACATCATAATCGCCACGAAGCATATTGTCACTTCTTATTAGATTTACTAGATTTCCTGGATTTGGAGAGTTTTCATAAGCTATGAAGAGCCTTCCTGGAAATGCTGCAAAATATACTTGAGGCGAGGGCGTTGACAAATAAGAAGGGGAAACTGTTAGAAATCCGTGCGAAGTATAATAACAACCTCCTCCTCTGCTTCTATCAGTATAAGCCAAAGCATCTGTATGAGAGCGATAGGTAATTAAGATGCTTTTCCAATTTCCATTTACATTCATTGCATAAGCTGCTCCAACATATTTTTGTCCTGCTCCACAAAGCTCAATGCCTACATCTGGATTTGGTCCCATAGCATCTTGATACCATGTTTTTGGATCGATGGCATCTCCAGTAAAATAAAGATCGAATGGATTTAAGTTCGTATCTATTATTCTTGCTGTTTGAGAATAGGCAATTTTTGATATGATCGCTATTATAAATAGTGAAAATGATATTATCTTAAATGATTTGAAAAGCTCTTTATTAAAATCATTTTTTGAATCTCTCAAATTATCATCACCACTTAAATTACTATTGTAATACAAAAATAAATCTTAATAGTTTGATGAATAGTACAATGAATATCCAACCGAGTTCATCGCATTTACTATAGTTTTATATATATCTGGAGGGTCAAAATAGCTACCGCCAAAAAAATCTAGCATGCTATTAATAGTTACATTTCTTATCTCTCCTATTTTTACATTATAAGGGTCTATTATTTCAAAATATATTGTAGAGTTAACATCTCCATAACTAGTAGGAGTTATTATAAATTGTTGCTCATTCCCTATGCGAAGTACGTTATTTATTCTTTCAACACTTGATATTGTTGGTGGATTTATAGTTGGATTAAACAATAAGTAGCCCCTAAGCTCTCTTGCTCTAATAGAATAATTTTGTGCTAAACTTTCGTTAGGATGTCTTAAGCTAATAGTTATAGCATTCGGAGCCCCTGTTTTTAAATATATAGTATAAATCTGTTGCATGTTGCTTAGATTTATAATTCTGTAACTACCATTTGTATAAAATATTACATAATATAAAAATCCTCTTCTATACTCATTACCCCATTTATACATTGCATTTATTATAGGGTTCATTGCATTTATCGTAGTTTTTATATTATCAAGCAAGCTTCCTTCTGCTATCTGCTTGCTTCTAAACTCTATCTTGAATGAATTTATAACAGTAAGATTTACTCTTTTTGTAATTATTATTCCATCATCAGAGAGAGCTACGCCTATCCTATATTTTTGAGATGTTGGATACTCTGTTGGTGCTATCACAAATTTTGCATAACCATTTTCGTCAGTAGTAGCAAGTGCAGCGTCTCTTGACAAAATGCCTTGTCCATCGAAAGGAAAGAATATATTATTTCCATTCTCTTCAAATATTATAACATTTGTAGAGACAGGTTCGCCAGTATATAAATAAGTAGTTCTTACAGTAACATTATATGGTAGAGCTGTTTGCTCAAATGTAGTTTTTTGCTCTTCGTCTATCCAAACATCTATCTTTATTGGAGGGTAAACGCTAAGTAGATATATATAATATGTTTTTCCTACAGGAAGTATTGCCTCAAAGTTGCATTCTTGCTCATTAAAGCATGTATATGACTTTAGATGGACGAAAAACATTGGAATATAGCTTGTTTCATTTATTTTATATTTAAGCAAGTAATAACTTACGTTCTTTTGTAATACAGCTTCGAATGCCTCAAACTCGCTACCTCCAATTGTTAATCTTTTTTTTCTACAGCAAAATGTATTTTTTGGATTGTCTGAAATTTCATAATAATTAGGATGGAATATTGGAAAGTTTGTAGAGTTAAAAATTCCTTGCTCTTCAAGATCTTCTTCTGTTACATTGTATAGCTTGGTAAGATTAAAACTAGTATTTGCTGGAAGGAAAGCGATATAATGTAAATTATCCAAAAAATTGCTAGCTGAAAATTCTAAGTAATATATTTGATTAGGTTCATAGATATCCTTTTGAAATATCGCCTCGTTGCTATCTTCTACCTCTCCTTCTATTATATTTCCAAATATTCCTGACCATCTATCTGTGCCTACTTCGGTTGTTATCCCAACTTTAAATATATGGCCTGCCTTTACTAATATCTCTTCGCTAAAAGCTATGGAAGAGAAAATGAGTATCGCTATCCCGAGTATTACAAAAAAATTACGCATATATTTATTTTCTTCAAATGGATATAAAAAAGATTTTTCAAAAAGATTTGCGAATTGAAAATTGAATTGCACTTGATTTATTTTATCCTTATGATTTATTTTATATTTTGCCCTCTATCTTACATTCCTATATTTACAATCTTTTGCTCTTCCTTTTTCTTTCTCCTCTTTAGTAAGAAGATCAGTATGAATATAACTATTATTATGAGTATTATCACTAAGAAGCTTGGACTTGAGATTAGCATAGTAATCAAGCTAGTTACTACTGATTTTTTTGGTTGAAGTTCTAAGACCTTTTTGGAAGAGGTTACCATAAAATCTTCTTTCCTTCCGCTATACAATCTTATTTTTATTTCTTTGTTTTTTTCTAGATCTTCTTCATCAAGATAAATATCAAAGAATAATGTTTTCTTTTCTCTTGACTGAAGCTTTGTCGGAGGTATTAATAAGCTTCTATTAAGTCCTAAAATCTCAAAATCAAATATTTCTAAGGATGTGAAAACCTCCTTATCTTCATTATTTATTAATGTAATCCCAAGCTTCTCATTGAATATATCATAGAAAGCTTCTAATAAAGTTATGTTAAACTCATCGTATATATCTCTAGCTTCTACATCATATATCTTTTTATCTAATACTTTTTCAAATGGATATTGGTAGCCATATGTTAACAAAAGTTCTATCTTATCTGGTGTTTCATTCAACTCTATAGGAATTGGTATTGAAAGCTTTTTTCCTTTTGGAATGAAATGAAGTTCTGGAGAAAACTGAGGAAATATCTCTTGCTCACCATAAAATGCTCCTATACCAGAAATATAGTAATATAAATCAACATTTCCTTCATTACTTATAATTAAAACAATCTCTTTCATGTTTGGCAAGAAGTATACTTCTTCTATTTTCAAAATCTCTAACGGAATATCTACTCCCATTACCCTTAAAACAAACTGCTTTCCCCTAAGCTCTGGGTCTCCTGTAAATGTTCTTCCTGTTTTTACAACTACGCCAATAGTTCTATTACTTTGCTCTCTTATCCTTTGACCAAAATCTACATTCTCTGGTCCAATGACCTCTATTAATTTTACATTATTTTTGAGGCACCAGTTTATTATATCTTCTGAATTCTGCGATGTAAATGTTATTGGCATTTTTTGAAGAATAAAAATTTCGTCAAGGTAATCGCCGCCTACTAAAATAAGCCATGAGTTGTTTGTTAGAAGCTGTGAGAAAATATCTAGAATCTTTATATTGTTCTTCATGCTATTCTTCTCATCAATAATATATGTTGGATTTGTTATTTTTTTCCAAGGTCTGTCTAAAAACTCTCCATAGAATATAACTTCTTTATCGCTATTTATTTTCAAAATTTCAAGAATCCTTCTCTTAGTATCAGGATTGTAGAAAAATACCCAATAGTTCTTAT
>JAWAJM010000030.1:0-6727 GCA_038996625.1 Candidatus Aenigmatarchaeota archaeon | reverse complement strand
GATCCTGACTTAGCAGTGTTGAGAGGACTCTAAGCCATATATTGATGCATGACAAGAAAAGATCCATAATATTAAATGAGAATTTTCTAGCCGAGCTGGCAAAGTAGATTTTCAGTGGAGATGCTTTTAGGCTCGTTGAAGAAACTATGGATCTCAATGAGCTTGAGAAAACTATCCAAAGACTCTGCTAAATCTATACTCCAGAATTTCCACAGTTCCTGAGCACAAAAAGATCTAAAACTTCTTGTTGATGTTTGGCTCTCGACGCTTAAGGATGTTTTTCCATTGCTCCCTTTAGAAAGTAGGGAAGCCCTTGCGGCGTCTATAAAGAGCGAACTATATCCATATTACGCCAAGATGATGCGGGAGCTGCCACCGGAGTCGCATCTGAATATAGAAGAAAGATTAAAAGCATTAGCTCTGAAGAAGAGATGTTTTTGATCTTTCAATGTTCAAAATGTTCTCGCTTAAATGTCATTGTAAAGAACATCTTTGAGTTTATCGAAGAAGGGACGTTTGAGTGTGAGACATGTGGTTATAAAACGCCTTGCTGTAGACAAGTATTTTCTTAAATGGACTGAAGAAAAGTACATTCCTAAGCACCTGATGCCAACATTAGCTACGCTTCTTGTCGAAATGAGTGTTGTAATATGCCGTGTCTTAGAAACATAGCTATACTTGGCGCGTCTTGCATAATAGAGGAGGTGGAGCCACCCTATTCTGAATGCGTCGTCACGTTAATCGCTACTGATCCAGAGGACACTTTCCGTACTTTTGATACCTTGACCGATGTTGATGATAAATATAGATTCACATGGACGTTCGAGAAGCCTGGATGTGGAGTTTGCGTGTGTCTTGGAATAGTGACGAAGATCACTTGGGCGCTTACAGCAAAAATGTAGAACTCCTCGTCTACAAGTTCGACTAGCCGGGTTTCTTAACGATCACTCTTCCATCGGGTAGTGAGGACATGTACAGCCAGTCCATCCGCAGATACCTTTCGACATTCTCTAATTTCACAACCCTATGGATGCAGTCCTCACCTCGATCTCCACCCAGAAGCTTCTTCTTAATAATCTCTTGAAATTCCTCGTCGCTTAGGCCTTCAAGATTTAGTTTATTGATCTCCTCAGGCGTGAAGCCCGCCACCAGTAGTAGTTGCCTCCTCAACTTCTCAGCTATGCTTTCTCTACTGACTTCGCATACAGTCGTCTGCAGATATTCTTGGCTTCTTCTATATGCTTTGTGCATATCCTCTATCACGTCTTCAGGCAGCCTACACTTATTGGTTATATAGCGAGCTTCTATGTCGCCCTTATGTCCCATCCAGAACTGGCAGTAATCCCGCAGGATCAGTCCCTTCAATTCAGCAATCATTAATTGAGTATCAAAATAAGCCCTTAAAACATATGGCCTCCAGCTGAAGCCAGCCCTCCTAATAGCCTCCCTAATCATATCGCCAATATTAACCGTCCTTATAAATGGTTTAGGCGCAACTTTAGGCCTTATTAACTGGCGAGCTCGACGTAAGCTTTTCTCCGCCATTAATCCTCTCTTCTAAGTAGTCTTTTAGGTATTCGCAGCCCTCCTCGCTTAGGAATGTGAAGTACTAGTGCACAGCCTTGCTCAGGCCTGACGATAACCATTGTTGGAATCTCATCAAATACCACTTGGCCATCTTCAACCCGTATCTCCGGGAAGTCTATTACCCTCAAGAAACGAGACGCAATCCAGGAGCATATTGTATAGATTGCCCTCATCCATAGCGATAAGCTGTTTAGGCGACACGTTAAAGTGTGCGCAGAACGAGCCGAACCTATGAAGATAAACATCAGCAGTAACCCTAGAACCACGGCAACATTCTCATACCAACGCCTAACATCAACACCATTAAGTAAATAACCATACTTAGTCCGACCGGCCAACCAACAGTCATCAAAATAAAACAATAGAGATTATATTTAATGGACTTGAACCCAAAAAGTGGTGGGCCGGTCCGGACTTGAACCGGAGACCCCCGCCGCGTCAAGGCGGTGTCCTAACCAAGCTAGACGACCGGCCCTTAAACAAAATTCTTTAATTTTTTACTTAAATACTTTCGCTTAACTCTCTCTACTTATTTAATTTCGCATTATTCTTTTAACTTTAGAAAAGAATTAAATTTTGGTGATTTAATGGCTCAGCTTGAAAATTTAGGAAGAATAATATCAAATGGAAGAGTAAAGTGTTTGTATAGAGGTTGTGGAAAAATATGTTCATCTTGGACAGGATTAATAATACATTTAAAAAAATGTCATGGAGTTTTAATTGAAGAAGTAAAATCTGAAGAAATATTTGAATAAGGTGAAAATATTGATTTGTAATGAATGTAAAATCAATTGTTCATTAATAAATGGAATATATGTATGTAGAAATTGTGGTCTTGAACAAGGTCCTGAATTTAATTATCCAATAATTATGAATACAGGAGTAAATTTTGCTACTAAACTTTCATTAAATCTTCCATGTATTGGAAGTTATTATTCAGAAAAAGAAAGATTAAAAATAAAATTCTATAGAATAGCTCAAAGAATATGTCAATTTGCAAGACTTCCAAATATTATTGTAGAAGAAGCTATTAGAATTGCAATTAAAAATTGGAAAGGAGAATCTAATAGTACTATTCATGTTCTTTCTGCTATAATATATGTTAGTATGCATATGGGTGGAGTTTATATAAGATTACCTGAAGAATGGGAAATTATTTTAAATAAAATAGATTTAAGAAGACCTGGAAGAATTAGTGCAAAAGGCAATCATAAACCTATAGGATTAATGACAATTATGCAATATATTTCAAAAGTTTATGGAAAACTTCCAGATAGATCTAAATGGTATTGGGAGAGATTGTCCTTTCTCTTTCCAAGATATTTAATTAAAAGAGCATCAAAAATAATTGAAAGACCTAGGAATTTAAAAGAAGCTATTGCAGCTTTAATTGCTGTAGATTATGAAAATGTATTAAATGAAAAAGATTTAATGAAAATAAAAGAAATGGCTAAGATAAGTATAAAAAAAGCTAAATTATTAAGTAAGAAATTAAAGACAATTAAAGTAAATGCATAAAAAATTAATATCAATAAATAAAGATTTCTTATAAGGTGCTTAATTTGATAATAATAACTGGAGGAGCTGGATTTATTGGAAGTCATTTAGCAGATAGACTTGGTAATGTAAAAATCTTAGATAATCTTAGTAGTGGAAGAATTGAAAATATTAAATCTCATAATTTTTTATATATAGATTTAAAGAATTTTGAAGATTTATTAAAAGCAATTGAAGAAACAGAAACAATATTTCATTTTGCAGCTAATCCAGAAGTTAGAGTAAGTACAATAAATCCAGAAATACATTTTAATGAAAATATAGTAGCAACATTTAATTTATTAGAAGCTATGAGAAGAAAAGATGTAAAAGAAATTGTATTTGCTTCTTCTAGTAGTGTTTATGGAGAACCAGATTATATACCAGTTAATGAAAATGCTTCTATAAAACCAATATCAATTTATGGAGCAAGTAAAGCTTCTTGTGAAAATTTAATTCATGCTTATAGTAAACTTTATGGAATTAAAGCTATTATTCTTCGTTATGCTAATGTTGTAGGTCCTAGATTGAGACATGGAGTTGTTTATGATTTTTTAATAAAACTTATGAAAAATTCAAAAATTTTAGAAATTTTAGGAGATGGAAATCAAATAAGAAGTTATATTCATATAGAAGATGCCATAGATGCTACTATAATAGCATGGAAAAATTCATCAAGAAATTTTGAAGTATATAATATAGGAAATGAAGATTGGATAAGTGTTAATGATGTAGCTAAAATTACATTAGAAGTATTAGGATTAAAAAATACAAATTTTATTTATAAACCTATTTTAAATGGTATTGGTTGGCTTGGAGATGTAAAATGTATAGCTTTATCTATTGAAAAAATTAAATCTTTAGGATGGAAGCCTAAAATGAATAGTAAAGAAGCTTTAATAAAAACTATTCATAGTCTTTTAAATGAATTAAAAAATAAAAATTAGATTTTAAAATCATATGAAATATTATTGGTGATTTAATGAGTATTGGAAAAGTTGTTAAAGGAAGTCTTTGGCTTTATTTTTCTTCTATTATAAATAATTTTATTGGTTATTTATATTGGATTATTGCTACAAAATTTATAGAATCATCAATTATAGGTACTACTGCAGCAATAGTTGGTTTTTCTTCTTTAATAGCTGTTTATTTTAATCTTAGTCTTTCTTCTGGAGAAATAAGAATGATAGGAAAATCATTAGGATTAAATGATTATGAAAGAATAAATTATTATTTTAGTAATTCTTTAATTATTAGTTTTTTTCTTTCTTTAATAGCTTCTATTTTATTATTTTTTCTACCTGATGGTTTTATGGGATATAGTAGAATAGAACTATCTTTTGCATCATTATTTATTTTAATAGGATATTGTAGTTGGAGTGCAATTTTTTCTTCTTTTTTTATAGCATTATTAAAAACTGAAATAATAGCATTAATAGCATTAATATCACAAATTTCAAAATTTATTATAGGTATTTTTCTTTTATATATTGGAATGGGTCTTTATGGAATTATTGGTGGTCTTATTATATCAATTTTAATTTCAGATATAATTTATATAATTATGTGTAAAAGAATTGAATGGTTAAAAATAAAAAAATTAAATAAAAAAATTATTAAAGAATTAATAATAGCAAGTTTACCATCATATATTTCAGCTATTTTAGGATCGACAGGAAGTTGGCTTGGAATAATAAGTATATATGGAATAATTGGAGGAAAAACTACAGGAACTTATTATATTTCATTTATGATTGCTTCATTTGTTTATACAATATCTTCAACAATTTTAGGATTAATGTTTCCTTTATTAAGTGGAATGGAAGATGGAAGAAAAAGAGCAATAAGTAGAGCAATAAGAATTTCCTATGCTATTACTATGCCAATTACAGCTCTTGGTATATTATATCCTCATGTTCCATTGGGATTTTTAGGTAAGGAATATTTAAATTCAACTCTTTCTTTACAAATATTATTAATTGGAACTTTTATAATGCCTATAACATCAGGATTTGCTAATTTAATATATGCATATGGAAAGTATAAACTTGTTACTTTATTTGGAATTGCATCAAATATTCCAAGAATAATACTTTATATCCCTATGGTTAATTATTTTGGAGATTTAGGAGCAGCTATATCTTATATAAGTGGATATTTCTCAGAATTAATTGTAACTATTATAATGTCGAAAAAAATAGGATTTAGATTAGAATTTAAACCAATTTTAGTATTAACTCCATTATTAATAGCCATATTAGCAAATTTATTTTCATTACATTGGATAATTTCAACTATTTTAGTATTTATAATATCTATATTTGTATATGCTAGATTAAATTTAATAAAAAAAGAAGATTTAAAAGATATTTATGAAGCAATTTTTTCAAAAAGATATTTTCTTTCATATGCAAGATTTATAGTTCATATACTTTATGGAGAATGAAATATTAACGTCTTCTTCTTGATTTTTTATAATCATTTCCATATAAAGGACGAAATCTTGGTATTTGTTGATTATATGATCTATTGGAAATATTATTTTCCATATTTACTTCATTTATCTCTTCTTTTGATAATTCTATACTACCATATTTTCCTATATTTAATCGCATTGAACCTCTAAATAATGTAATGTAAGCATTTTTTATAGAAATAGTTTGACCTACTTTAACTTTATTTATATCATTATCCCAAAGACTCATTAATACACATCCAGTATTGTCTCCAACTAATACTTCTACAACATTATGTTTTTTTCCATCTTTTGTAGAAACTTCTTTAATTGGACTTATTTCTAAAACTTTTACTAAGAGGTCTATTCTCCTTGAAGCAGGATTTAAATCTTCAATTTTTCTTATTTCAGACATTTTTATTCAACTTGCTTTAAAAAGCAAATTAATATAATAAAAAGTTTTCGGTTTAATATGAATTATTGTTAAATAAGATTATTTATAAATTATTTAGTAAGTTCATTAATTATTTCTTTTTGAGATTCTAAGGATGATGAAACTTCTTCAATTGATGAAGTTATTTCTTCTGTAGCAGAAGCATTTTCTTCTGCTGCAGATGCAACTTCTTCAATTGATTCTTTAATCTTTTTTATCATCTCCATTATTGCTTGAGCCATTGTCCCCCTTCCAAATACAGCATCTGAAATTTCAATTGTTACTGAAGATAATTTCTTTAATGATTCTATACCTGACATTATTACATTACTACCTTCACTTAATTTATTAGTTAAATCTCTCATATTATCAAGAGTATTATTTGTTGCTTCTTGTACTTTTTTAACTAATTGTTGTGTAGTATCTACAGATTTTCTTGTTTCTTCTGCAAGTTTTCTTATTTCACTTGCTACAACTGCAAAACCTCTTCCTGCTTCTCCTGCTCTAGCTGCTTCTATAGCAGCATTTAATGCTAATAATGATGTTTGATCTGCAATATCTTTTATAGTATCTATAACTTCACTAATTTTTTTACTTGCATCTTCTAAATAATTAAGAGAAGATTTTGCTTTTTCTGTAATTTGAGAAATAATATTTACTACTTCCATGGATTTTTGAGCACTTAATACTGCTTCTTCAGATAATGTTTTTCCTTT
>JAWAJM010000029.1:0-6763 GCA_038996625.1 Candidatus Aenigmatarchaeota archaeon | reverse complement strand
ATTTTTCTGTTTTCTACCATATTTTGAGTATGGATAAAAAATATAAATAGCAAAAAACTATATCATCCTTATGGCAATTTGGCAAAGAGGGTTAACAGGAAGAAGCTATACAGGTGCAAAACTAAGACCAGCGAGAAAAAAGAAAAAGAGAGAGCTAGGTTCAGAACCAACCCATACTAAGATTGGCTCTGAAAAAAAGAAAATTGTTAAAACTTATGGAGGAAACAAGAAGATTAAACTTTATTCTACAGCTTATGCTAACGTTTATGATCCAACATCAAAAAAATTTCATAAAGTAAAAATTCTTGATGTAGTTAAAAGTCCAGATAATGTAGATTTTGTAAGAAGAAAAATTATAACTAAAGGTTGTATAATTAAAACTGAAATAGGTAATGCTAAGGTTACTTCTAGACCTTCACAAGATGGAATAGTAAACGCAGTTCTAATAAAAGAATAATTTTTTAGGTGATAATTTGGATATAGAAAAGAAAATTCACAGAGTTACTTTTCTAGATTCGTTGGGTTTAGGTTTGATAAATCCATTCCTAACAATGTTTGCAGTTAGCTTGGGAGCAACAAACTTTGAAATTGGAATTCTATCGGCAGTAGTTTCTTTATCAAACTCTATATTTCAAATACTTTCTATACCGTTTTTTAGTTATATTAGAGACAGAATTAAAATTTATTTGATTTTTAGTTTTTTAGGAGGAATATTGTTTATACCAATAGCTTATGTTAATGATGTATATAATTTAATTTTTTTTATCTCTTTGCAGTCAATAATGATTTCATTGTCATCTATTTCTTGGAATGAGATTCTAGTTCAAGTTTATCCTAAATGGAGAAGAGGAAGAGAAGCAGGAGTAGTTAATACAATATCAACAATAGGTCGTTTAATTTCTTTTATAATCGGAGGCATAGTGATAAGAAAATTTGGCTTTATTCCTTACTTATTCTATTTTTCATTCTTTTTCTACGGAGTTTTGAGCAATCTTTTTCTAATTAACGTTAAAGTGATCAATCGGAATAGTAATGCTAACAAAATATATATCAAAAGTATTTTAGAAGATAGACTCTTTTTAAAATTTACTTTACTGATATCACTTTTTATGTTTTTTGTTGGAATAGGAGCACCACTTTTTGATTTACATTTAATTAGGAATTTGAACTTTGATAGCATAAAAATAACCATAGTTTCTGTGATTTCTCTTTTAGTTTATTATTTCTTTTCAGAGAGTGTCGGAAAGGCTTGTGATTTATTGGGGACAAAAACAATAATTCTTTTTGGTTTACCATTAATTTCTATATATCCTTTCCTTTATGCAATTGGAACAAAACCGCTTTGGATATACTTAGTTACTTTTGTTTGCGAATTAGGGTGGGTCGCTTTTAATACAAGTACATTCGTTTACCTTTCTAATATTTCTGAAAAAGACCCATCTAAGTATTTTGCTCTATACTATTCGATCGTCAATCTTTTTTCAACAGCTGGTAGATTTTTTGGAGGATATTTATCTCAAGAAATCGGCATACAACAGACATTAGTACTTTCTTTTATACTGAGGTTTTTATATTCCTTCATTTTTCTTGTGATGGAAGAAAAAATAAGTAGAAAACACGTATTTACACTATCTATAATATCTATGTATAAAATAACTAGCTATTTAGACGGATTTGTTTCAATTTATTTTTATATACTTAGAGAATCGAGTAAAACAACTATAGAAAAAATAATTAGAAATTTAAGAAAGTTTTTAAGATAGAAAAAAAATATTTTTATGGAAGAAGCAATTTTGACAATTTTTTCATCACTTATAAATCAAGTTATTACATATCTTCCTCTAGCTTTTATTTCTTTACTTACCATTGCAATAGGATTTTTGATAGGTAAAATATTTAGTCGAATTATAGAAGAAATTATAGAAAGAACAAAAATAGAGGAGTACATCTTTGGTAAAAAAATTATAGGTTTAGCTTCTCTATTTTCTTTTTTGATAGCAATTTCAATATATCTAATATTCATTAGAGTAGGTATAGACTTACTAAATATTGCTTACATTTCCACAATATTAGAATCTATAATAAATTTTATAGGTAGGATAATAATTTTTCTAATAAGCTTCTTGATAGGAGTCGGAATTTCTAACTTTATAAGAAAGAAAATAGAAGAAAGTGATATAGATTTCAACTACTTTGTTTCTAAAATATTGTATTATGTGTGTATATACATAGTTTTAGTTATGACACTACCTATACTAGGAATAGATACTACAATTTTGTCTATACTCTTTATAATAGTACTAATAGCATTAATACTACCTATTTCTATAGGCATAGGTTATGCAATTAAAGATGATATAAAGGATATTATAAGAAAATACATGAAAAAAAGAAAATTAATTAGAAAAAAGAAGTAATTTTATGGAAAGAAAGATTGCAATAAAGTGTTGTATAGACGAGATTTCTAGTGGAAAATTTTATGAGGGAAATAAAGAAGAGATGAAACCTAGTTATGTTTTAACTAAATATGGAGAAAAAATATTCAGAGTAAACATATTCGGAACAGTAGTTGATAAGTTTGTTTCAGAAGACGAAAGCTATGCCACGTTAGTATTAAACGATTTTAGTGGTGCTATAAGAGTCAAAGCATTTAGAGATAGTGTAGATAAGATTAAAAAAGTCGAGTTGGGAAATAATGTTGTTGTTATTGGTAAACCTCGCCTTTGGAATAATGAGATTTATGTTGTCTTAGAAATAATAAGGATTATAGAAGACCCAAATTTTGAAAATTATAGAAAACTTGAAATACTGAAAAAATTGCTAGAAAGGAAAAAAATAGTTGCTGAGATTCGTGCTTTAAGAGAAAAACTGGACGAAGAAAGCTTTAAAACTTATGTTGAAGAAAAGTATGGATTTAGTATTGATGAGTTAGAGTTTATATTGAAAGAAAAAGAGGAAAAGAAAGATTTCAAATATTATGTATTAAGTATAATAAAAGAATTAGATAAAGGTGATGGTGTGGAAATTTTCGAGATTTTTAGTGCTATAAATTTAGAGTCATCAATATTAGATTCTATACTAACAGAACTACTAAATGAAGGTAAAATTTACGAAGTTGAGCCAGGAAAAATAAAGGTGAGATCGTGAACTATGAAGAACTTTTAAATGAAGCTTTTAGTAAGATGGTCAAAAAGGAAACTAAAGATAGATTCAATCCGCCTCAAGCTGAAATAGAGTATGTTTCAAATAAAACAATAATAAAAAATTTTAGTGATATTGCTGATTATTTGAAAAGAGATGTTAAGCATTTTGCTAGGTATATGATGAACTCTTTAGCTACTTTGGGAGAAATTAAAGGCAAATCTTTAATTTTATATTCTAAAATTAGAAAAGAACAATTATTAGATAGGATAAACAGTTATATAAAAAATTATGTAATGTGCAGGTTTTGCAACGAGCCAGATACTAAACTTGAAAAAGAAGATAGAATATATTTCATAAAATGTGATGCATGTGGTGCGAGATATGCCATTGAAAAATGAATTTTGGTGTAAGGTTAATAAGACTAAAACCGATTTTATAGTTGCTATTTGTGATAAAGAACTTTTGGGTAAGAAAATTAAGGTAGATAAAGATTTCTCTATTCATATAGCAGAAATTTTTTATAAAGAAAGACTGATTTCAGATGTAGAAGCTAAAGAATTGATGAGTAAGGCAACTATATTGAACCTCTTTGGGGAGAAGATAGTTAAATTGGCTGTTGAAATTGGAATAATTTCTTTGGATAATGTTATATATTTTGATGGTGTTCCACATGCGCAGTACATTAAAATCTAAAAAAGGCCAATTCTTTATACTTTCTACAATATCTTTGATAATAATTTTATCGGCAATATCCAGAATTTTATCATTTTCAAACATCCCCTCCACTTATGAGGTGGTATTTAGAAATGAGTTTCTAGCTTTCAACAATATTGTTTCAAAATCAATAAAAACAGTAGATATAAGTAGAGATTGTGAAGATCTTAATTTTAATCTAGAGGAGTTAAAAAAAATTATAAAAGATACTTATGAAATTTTTCATATAGATTTTGAATATAGCATTGAAAATTGTAATCAAAGTTTCGTCAACGTTAGTTTTAGAATAACACTTAAGTCTCAAGTATCAGAGATGGGCACAGAATTTAATATAGTTAAAAACTGGTAGGAGGGTGTGCCTGTTGTAACCCGCCTTTTGTTTTTGCAGCATTAGTCTAAGCGCTCTAAGAGCTTGCGTCTCATCAGCTGCGCGAGTCCGTTTCACCCCCCAACAACCAACTCATATTTAAATCATTGTTATCGATTGTTGAGGGTCTCGTTTCTGATACTCGCGCAAACCCTCTCGAGTTTTTTAGCTTCAACGGGCGGAATTTCCTCACCCTTGCTTTTATGCAAGGGCGAAGCTGCTCAACAGGCTCACCCTCCAAAATTTAGTTCAATGTATAAGATTTAAATATTTTAACCCCAAGTAAAGAAAATGAGTAAAGAAATAAAAGTTAGCATTAAGATACCATCTTTAAACCTGAAAAATTATAATTTTTGGAAATATTTAACATTAATTTTTTCAATTTTATTCTTAGCATCTTTTTATTTTAACGTGACCGGTTTTTATCTTAGAACAAACGAAACAATTGCATCTTATCCTTCTAAAGAAAAAATTATGAAAGATACTATAGAATTTATAAATCAATACTTAATTCAACCGGGAGCAAAAGCTGAAGGATTAAATATAACTGATAAAGGAACTTATTATGAAATAATGACAATATATCAGGGAAATTATATTCCAGTTTATGTTTCAAAAGATGGTAAAGTTTTGTTTTTACAAGGTATAGATATGGACGAATTTAAGAAAACAGCTATAGAGACACAACAAACTTCTCAAACCCAAAAAGATATACCAAAAAAAGAAAAACCAGAATTTAAAGTTTTTATCATGAGTTATTGTCCTTTTGGAATTCAAGCAGTTAAAGCTTTGCTTCCAGTTATGAAATTATTGGGAGATAAAGCAGATATTAGTATACATTTTGTTAACTACATAATGCATGGAGAAAAAGAGGTTTGGGAAAATTTAAGGCAATACTGTATTCAAAAAGAACAAAAAGATAAGTTCTATGATTATATGTTATGCTTTGTTCAAAGTGGAGATTATGAAAAATGTATTAAAGAAGCTAATGTTGATGTTGAAAAGTTAGATTATTGTATTAGCAGCTTAGATAAAAAATATAATATAACAGAAATTTTGAAAGATAAAAGTACTTGGCTTAATGGCGTTTATCCGCCATTTCCAATTGAAGATGAGCTAAATGCAAAGTATAAGGTTAGAGGATCACCAACTATAATTATAAACGACGTTGAAGTTAGATTAAGTAGATCTCCAGAAGAATTCAAAAAAGCTATATGTAACGCATTTGTTAATCCTCCAAAAGAATGTGAAGAAAAATTATCTACTGAGATTGCTTCACCAGGAATAGGTCCTTTAACTGGAGGAGCTAATACACAAGCTTCTTGTGGTTAAATTAGATAAAATCCATATTTTTAATTATTTTTGCTATTTTTCTTCCTCTTTCTGTTAATGTAATAAATTTTTTTCCTCCTTCTTTTTTATACTCTATAATTTTGAATTTTTTTAGAATTTTAAGAGAATTTACTAATGAAGGCGGACAACTTATGCACTCTTTTTTTAGCCTATAAAAGTTAGTTTTTTCTTTTAAAAGAAATAAAATAATCTTTAGATTTGAAACATTTCCAAATATTTTTGAAATTTTTTCTAGCTTTTTCTCTTCCATAGTTAAATTTATATACTAGGTATATAAATTATACCTATGGTGGAGAAAATGGATGATGAGGAAAAAAGAATTATAGAAAGCAAAATTAAAAAGTATTTAAATAGAGAGAATAGGGTAGTTTATAATGTTAACGAAAGAAATTTTGAAGATCTAGTTATTGAAATGTCTAATAAAATTCCTGTTATAGTTGATTTTTGGGCAGAATGGTGTTATCCTTGTAAAATGTTGTCTCCAGTAATAGAAAAAGTAGTTAAAAAATTTAATGGGAAGGTTATATTGGCAAAAGTTAATGTTGATGAGAATCCAAATTTGGCTATGGAATATAATATAATGAGTATACCTACTGTGTTTATGTTTAAAAATGGTAATATAGTGGATTATTTTGTAGGATTTATTCCTGAAGATCAAATAGAAAAATGGATAGAAAAGAATTTGGGGTGAGATTATGGAAAAATATGATGTGATAATTGTTGGTGCAGGAGCAGCAGGTTTAACAGCGGCAATATATGCTAGAAGAAGGATGCTAAAAACATTAGTAATTTCTTTAAATATTGGGGGTCAAGCTCTTTTAACAGATCAAATAGAAAATTATCCAGGCTATTTAGATAAAAGTGGCCCTAAATTAATGAAAATCATGGAAAATCAAGCTAGAAATTTTGGAGCAGAAATTTTATTGGGATATGTAAATAAGATTGAAAAATCTAATGATGGCTTTAAAGTTATAAGTAATGTTGGGGAGTTTGAATCTAAAACTGTTATAGTAGCTGCGGGTAAGGTTCCAAGAAGGTTAAATGTTCCTGGTGAAGAAAAGTTTTTAGGAAGAGGTATTAGTACTTGTGTGACGTGTGATGCGCCATTTGCTAAAAATAAAGTTGTTGCAGTTGTTGGTGGTGGAAATTCTGCTTTAGAGGGAGTAGAGGTTGTTTCTAAGTTTG